>JAFYLG010000255.1 GCA_017537225.1 Lachnospiraceae bacterium | reverse complement strand
TATATATAGAAGGAATATCTTGTTCCTGCTATCGATATCGCTGTCTGGACATCTCGGTCGCATCACTCGCACTATCAGCGTTCTCCCAATTTCAGGTTAGGAACAGCGTTCAAATCCCAGCCACCACGGGCGCCTTTCTGATATTCATAGTATGCTGCAGAGCCGATCATGGCTGCATTATCCGTGCAGTAAATAGGAGACGGGAAATATAATTTGTAACCGCGCTTTGCACAGGCCTGGGCCATCCCCTCTCGCAGTGCGGAGTTAGATGCCACACCGCCGGCCAATACCAGTTTATCTACCTTATATTCTTTGGCAGCCAGCATAGCCTTGGAGACCAGAGCCTCTACCACCGCATTCTGGAAAGATGCAGCCAGATCATTGGGATTTACTTCTTCACCCATCATCCTGGCATGATTTAAATAATTCAGTACTGCTGATTTCAAACCACTGAAGCTGAAATCATAAGGACTGCCCTCAATACGAGCCTTAGGAAAGGTAATGGCATGAGGATCGCCCTCCTTGGCTGCCTTGTCGATCTTAGGGCCGCCGGGATATCCCAGGCCAATGGCACGAGCCACCTTATCAAACGCCTCACCGGCCGCATCGTCGCGAGTGCGTCCAATGATCTCAAACTCACCGTAATCCTTCATCATTACCAGGTGAGTATGTCCACCGGATACGATCAGGCACAGGAAAGGAGGCTCCAGCTCCGGATGTTCAATAAAATTGGCACAAATATGGCCTTCAATATGATGTACACCGATCAGGGGCAGATTTTTGGCAAAGGCGATAGCCTTGGCTTCTGCCACACCAACCAATAACGCGCCTACCAGACCGGGGCCATAGGTCACACCTACTGCCGTAATATCATCCAATGTCATCGAGGCATCAGACAATGCCCGATCAATGACCTGATTGATCTTCTCGATATGTTTGCGGGATGCCAACTCCGGCACTACGCCACCGAACAGTGTATGCAGATCGATCTGAGAGGAGATCACGTTGGATAACACCTCTCTGCCATTGCGTACCACCGACGCCGCTGTTTCATCACAAGAACTTTCAATGGCCAGGATCACAACATCTTTTTCTTTCATTTCTGTCATTTCCATAGTTATTCCTCATCATCAAAACGAAGTTCCACTGACTTGCCATCCTTGCCGGCCACACTGCGAGGGAAGATCTTACGGACCGCATCCATATAATCCTCCGGTCGAGGAAGCGACGGGCTATAATGGGTCAGCCACATTTCTTTACAATCAGCTTCTTTGGCCAGACGGGCAGCCTCATAAAATGTCATGTGTTTGTGCTCTCTGGCTTTACTCTCCTTATCCGGCTCACCATACATGCCCTCACAGATAAACAGATCGGCATCCTTGGCCATCTCTGCGATCACCGGCACCGGACGAGTATCTGTGCAGTAGGTCACTTTCAATCCGCGACGTTCTGCACCCATGACCATATCCGGAGTATAGACCACACCATCCTCCTCGATGACTGCACCTTTTTGCAGACGGCTCCAGAACTTTAGTGGAATCCCCGCAGCCTGAGCCTTGTCCACCTGGAATTTACCGGCTCGCTTTAGCTGAACGCTATAGCCATAGCACACAATATTATGATTGACACGAAAAGCCGTCAGCGTATAAGGTCCCACCGTCATCTCCTGCTGACGTTCTGTCAACTCCATAAAACGGATTTCAAAGGGAAGCTCGGGCGCGATCACACGCAGTGAATTGACCACACGTTCCACACCACGGGGGCCAATGATAGTCAACGGCTCGGTACGCTCTGCATTGCCCATGGCCAACAGCAGGCCCGGCAAACCACTGACATGATCTGCATGATAATGGGTCAGACAGATCACATCGATGGGCTTAAAACTCCATCCTTTTTCTTTGATGGCGATCTGGGTACCCTCGCCGCAGTCGATCAGCAGACTGCTGCCATCACAGCGCAGCATCAGCGATGTGAGCCATCGATAGGGCAGTGGCATCATGCCACCTGTGCCCAGCAAACAAACATCTAACATAATTGATTCCCCGTTTCTATTCTTTCCCTAACTGTATCGCCCCACACAACCCTTACATCTCTGCGGATCCGATCACATATCATCCAACTTAAAAACCGCCCATCTATGCATTCTCTGCAATCAGAGGTTCGGTATCTTCTTCCACTGTAGGAGGCACCATCAGATGTCTCGTCCAGACATCGTAACATTCCTCACACAAAATCACCGTATGTTTCTGCATATCTTTATTGGAAAAATATCCCCATTTTTTCACAATGCGGACAAAATCCTCTCGACAGATCCCATTTTCCTGACGCAGAGTGCGGCCACAGCCATTACAGATCAGATGATCTTCTCTTGGTTTCTTCATTCTATATCCTCCTCGCTGTCACTGTCTGTGCAGACAAAGCTGCCATCACAGTATACACGAAAAGTGCGGGCCACGGATGTGGAAAAATCTATCAAAAATTCTTCTGCAGGATTTTCGCATCTTCTTTTGGGTTCTGATAATAGCCTCTGCGGACCCCGATGCCGGCAAATCCGTTCTTTTCATATAAGCCGATAGCAGGTACATTGCCTGCACGAACTTCCAATAACACAGTCACCACACCGGTCGCCTGTACGCGATGCAGAAAATCCTCCAGCAGCATCTGGCCATAACCACAGCCTCTCATGGCCGGATCTACCGCAATGCGGTGGACCTCCGCTTCATCCAGGATCACCTGACCGCAAAAATATCCTGCCAGTACGGAGTTTTTTTCCATGCCAGCGGCATCCTGTCCTGTGATCTCCAGGACCTGACAATCGTAACGACCACTCTCCAGCGTCTCACGGTACAGCGTCTCGCTCCAGGCATCGGTAAAAATCTCCGCCTCCATGGCCGCCACTAACGCAATATCGTCCATGGTCATAGGACGAATCTTTACATGGGAAACCATATCAGCCATAACTACCTCCTGTCAGCGCATATCTTTCTAATTTACTATTATATTGAATTCTGAAAGGAATTGCAAGTCTTTGCTGATATACATTGAGAGTGGCTTTTTTTATGGTATACTATGGGACATGAAATGCCTGTTTTCATCCAAGGAAAATATGGCGTATTCCCAGCGTCAGGGACATCTTTTCACATTTGACGCAGAAATGAGGTAACCATGATTTCCAAACGTCTTTTGACCGAAATTCTGGAAAAAGCTCTGTCCACCGGAGCTGATTTCGCAGAAGTGTATGTGGAGCGTACCAACGAAAACACCATTGCCATGGTAGACAACCGTGTGGACTCCATCACCGACAAACTGATCGCCGGCGTAGGCATCCGCATCTTAAAGGGTACCCGCTGCGTGTCCGGCTCCTGCACCTCCATGGAGAGAAGCGATCTGCTGGCATGTGCTGCCCGCGTAGCCGATGCCATGACCGGTGTTCCTGAGGGCATGTCTGTTCGTCTGACCGAGCGTATTTTTGGTGATATCCATCCTGTCCGCATCGTTCCCTCCAGCGTCAGCAATCAGACCAAAATCGATCTGCTGAAAGAAGGCTATTTTGCCGCCAAG
>JAFYLG010000254.1 GCA_017537225.1 Lachnospiraceae bacterium | reverse complement strand
TCCCGTAAATATCCTGATTAAAATCATGAAGAAATGTCTCAGCACCTACAGGATACGTCCCGTCAATGGTAGGTTTCACCCCAATGTTCGTCACACTATAATAGGAAACTCCGTCTACAATGGTCTTAGATACATAGACTCCTCGAGGCGGCATCAGTTTTCCAGGCGCAGGCAGCTGGTTGATGGTAGGCATGCCAAAGGTGCGTCCATAATGATTGCCATGGATCACTTCTGCCTTAATTCTGTAGGGATAACCCAACAAAGCATTGACCTGTTCCATATGTCCCAGGCGCAGCAGATCCTTGATGTAGCTGCTGGAAATATCGATTCCTTCTTTGGTTTTAAGCTTTTCTTTCACTACCAATTCATAGCCACACCCTGCACTCATCTGACGCAGCAGCTCCACATTGCCGGCCCGCTGATAGCCAAAGCAAAAATCTGTACCTACAATGATCTTTTTTGCCTGGAGCTGCTCCACCAGTACTTTGCGAACAAAATCCTCCGCAGTGATCCGGCAGGTCTCATCGTTGAACGGATATTCTACAAGAACATCCAGTCCCTGAGCCTCCAGATGTTCTCTCTTCTCGTCACCGGTCATCAACAGCTCTTCTGCCTTGCCTTCCACTTGTGCCCTGGGATGGGTCCCGAAAGTAAAGACTACTGTTTTCAAACCTTCGTGTCCTGCAGCAAACAATTCTTGTGTCAGCACCTGATGTCCTCTGTGGAGTCCGTCAAACTTACCTAAAGTAATCGCACTGTCTCCACCGGCTGAAATCTCTGTGGTGTTTCTAAAAAATTCCATCTCAGCCTCCGTAAAACATCTTTTTCAGCTTGTACTGACGTCTATCCTGCTGATACTCATAGATACCAAAGAAAACATTCTGTTCAGTATAAAGGCGGATCTCCGGCACAGGCATACTACCTTCCGAACCGGTCCTCAATTCTACCCAGGACGTTTTCAGCGGATTACCGTTGTACATATATTTACAAAATTCAGAACGAATGACACAGGCAGGCATATCTGCAAACAACTGCTCCACCGGACAAAGGATTTCTTCCACACGACCTTCATCGGCCAGCTGCTGGATCTGAGCCAATGTCAGACTGGTCTCCAGAGCAAAGGGCTCCACATAGGTGCGAAGCAACTCTTCCATACATCCACCACAGCCCAATTCCTGTCCAATATCGTGGCACAGAGTTCGAATATAAGTCCCCTTGGAACAAGTCACACGGATCCGCACACGAGGCAACTCCATGGACAGGATCTCCAGTTCATAAAAGGTCACCGGTCTGGCTTTACGCTCGATCACCTTGCCTTCACGAGCCAGCTCATATAGCTTCTTGCCATCCACCTTCAAGGCAGAATACATGGGAGGCACCTGCATCTGATCCCCCAGGAATCCGGCGATCACTTGACGCACCTGTTCCTCTATCACATTCACTTCTTTTTCCTGCAATGTCTGTCCGCTGACATCCTGGGTGTCCGTCTCACGACCTAACAACAGCACAGCCTCATAGGTCTTGCGCTTGTCTGTCAAAAGTTCACACACTTTGGTAGCATGTCCGAGACAAACAGGAAGCACACCGCATGCGTCGGGATCCAACGTGCCGGTATGCCCTATTTTTTTCATTCGCAATATACCGCGCAGCTTTGCCACCACATCGTGAGAGGTAAACCCCCGCTCTTTGTATACATTGATAATTCCATCCATTTTATTGATCCTTTACATACCTACGGTTTCCTTCTATTGCAAAGGAAACCGCTGTATATCTTCTTATTCTTCGTCCAGCTGCTTTACGATCTGCTCAGACAGGTTATTCACTACATCATAGAAGCTGCCTTCCATGGTACAACCAGCGGCACGAACATGTCCGCCGCCGCCAAAATAAGCTGCTACCTGACTGACATCTACTGCCTCGTTGGAACGCATGCTGACTTTGTATTGTCTAAACTGTAACTCCGTCAGGAAAATGGCACACTCCACTCCCTTCGTGACACGCAACTGTTCTACGATACCATCCAGATCCGCATGGGTAGCCTGATAGAAATCCATGGTCTTGCGGCTGATCACCGATACGATGCATCGGCCATCACAAAAAATCAGGCTTTTCATCAAAGCCATACCCAACAGCTGATTCTGCAGATACGTCTTTACGTAAAAACTATCATTGATGATACGAGTCTGATTGACACCCTTGGCCATCAAAGCGCCAGCCACCTCCATGGTATGGCGGGTGGTATTGGAATTCTTAAACACATTGGTGTCGTGGATAATACCCAGATACAGGCACTCAGCCGTTTCCAGGCTAATATGCTCTTTGTTCATTATATCATAGAGCAGTTCACAGGCTGCCGCCGCTTCGGGTACCACAAAATCCTGGCCTCCCAATCCCTCACTGGTAGCATGATGATCGATGCATACCACACGGGATACATGGTCCAGCAAAGTGGCATTTTTGCCCAGACGCTCTCTACTGGATACATCCAGGACAAAGCACAGTTCATACTCTCCTTCGGTATACAGACAAACCGTTTCAAAACCCTCCAGCATATCGTATGCGGCAGGAACAGGCTCCAGATACACGTCCACTGTCAAAGAAGGATCCAGATCCAACAGATAACGGCGAAGTCCTAAGCAGGCACCGGTACAATCTCCATCCGGACGGGTATGTCCGGTGATGGCGATGCGTCTGGCATCCCCCACTAAATCGTCGATCTTCATGGCAAACTCTGCCTGGATCATATCAATGGCATTGCCTTCACGATCAATAAATTCCGTCTTCCTCATCTGCATCATCCTCCTCATCCTCAAAATCGTCCTCATCCTCATAAGCTTCTAAAGCTTCTGCGTCCTCGGACTCTTCACTGGGGATCTCTGCCATCACATCATCGATCAGCTTGGACATACGTACACCGTACTCGCTGGACTGATCCAGAACGAAGGTGATTTCAGGGGTGTTGCGCAAATTGACACTCTTGGCCAGTGCCTTACGGATATAACCCACGGCACTGTTTAAGCCTTTCATGGTATTCTCAGCGGCTTCCTTGCTGCCCAGAACACTGATATATGCCTTGCAATATTTTAAATCCGGTGTGACCTCTGCGGTTACCACAGTGGTCATAGGAGAAATACGGGGATCCTTCACCTCATTGCGAATGATGTTGCCCAGTTCTCTCTGCACCTCTGCGTTGATACGAATGTTTTTAATACTGCGTTTTTTCATCTAATCTCTCTTTCAAAAATATCCACAGCGATCGGGTCGCCTCACCTTACAGGCAGGCACCCGATCCCTGTATTACTGTCTATATTCTCATCCTATGGTCCAACTGGCAAAATTATCTTTGCCCGGGGTCCATCGGTGTCCCTCTACCTTAGCGAGGAACCTCTACCATGATGTAGGCCTCGATCATATCGTCCTCCATCAGATCATTGAATCCGTCAAATACCAGACCACACTCGTAGCCCTTGGCAACTTCCTTCACATCGTCCTTGAAACGCTTCAGGGAAGCCAGATCACCTTCAAAGATCTGATCACCGCCACGGGTGATACGAACCTTACAGCCTCTCTGGAACTTACCGTCGGTGATGAAGGAACCGGCAATGGTACCTACACCGCTGGCCTTAAACAGCTGACGAACGATAGCGTGACCGATGATCTTCTCTTCGAAGACGGGATCCAGCATACCCTTCATAGCAGCCTCGATATCCTCGATGGCCTGGTAGATTACCTTGTACAGACGCAGGTCAACCTTCTCGCGCTCAGCGATGGACTTGGCAGTTGCGTCAGGACGTACGTTAAAGCCGATGATGATAGCGCTGGAAGTAGCAGCCAGAGTAACGTCAGACTCGTTGATGGCGCCAACACCGCCGTGGATGATCTTAACCACAACTTCTTCGTTGGACAGCTTCATCAGGGACTGCTTTACAGCTTCTACGGAGCCCTGAACGTCAGCCTTAACGATCAGGTTCAGCTCCTTCAGATTGCCGGCCTGGATCTGGCTGAACAGATCATCCAGAGACATCTTCTGCTTGGTCTCCTCCAGCATTCTCTCTCTGCCTTCGGAAATGAAGGTCTCAGCAAAGTTACGGGCTTCCTTCTCGTTGACGGTAGCCACGAAAGTATCACCGGCACTGGGAACTGCATTCAGACCCAGGATCTCAACGGGTGTGGAAGGAGTAGCTTCCTTTACGCGACGACCCTTGTCATCCATCATGGCACGAACCTTACCGTAGCAGGAACCTACAGCAATGTTGTCACCTACATGCAGAGTACCCTTCTGTACCAGTACGGTAGCTACAGGACCCTTGCCCTTATCCAGCTGTGCCTCGATGATCAGACCTCTGGCCAGACGCTTGGCATCCGCCTTCAGTTCCTTTACTTCGGCAGCCAGCAGAACCATCTCCAGCAGGGTATCGATACCCTCACCGGTCTTAGCGGAAACAGGTACGAAGATGGTGCTTCCACCCCAATCCTCGGCGATCAGACCATGCTCGGTCAGTTCCTGCTTTACACGCTCGATGTTAGCACTGGGCTTATCGATCTTGTTGATAGCTACGATGATCTCTACATCAGCAGCCTTAGCATGGCTGATGGCCTCTACAGTCTGAGGCATTACACCGTCATCGGCAGCAACTACCAGGATAGCGATATCGGTGGACTTGGCACCACGCATACGCATGGCAGTGAATGCCTCGTGACCAGGAGTATCCAGGAAGGTGATAGGCTCGCCGTTGCACTCAACCATGTAAGCACCGATGTGCTGGGTGATGCCGCCGGCTTCCTTATCGGTAACACGGGTAGAACGGATGGCATCCAGCAGGGAAGTCTTACCATGGTCAACGTGACCCATTACGCAGACTACAGGAGGACGCTTCTCCATCTTAGCTTCATCATCTTCAATATCTTTCAGCAGTTCTTCCAGAACGTCAACCTTAACCTCGTGCTCGCACAGGATATCGTACTCCATAGCGATCTCTTCGGCGGTCTCATAATCGATCTCCTGGTTGATGGTCACGATCTTGCCTGCCATAAACAGCTTCTTTACAATGGCGGAAGGCTGCATCTTCATCAGATCTGCCAGATCCTTGATGGTCAGGGTATCAGGCAGTACAATGGTCTTGATTTCCTCTGCCACAGGAGCGGGCTTAGCAGGGCGATTGCCAGGCTTCTGGCCCTTCTTTAAGAACATCTCCTCAGCTTCCTGCTTCTCATTGCGCTTGCGGTCCTGACGAGTATTATTCTTTACAGGCTTCTGAACCTGCTTTGCAGAAGGCTTGCCCATAGGCAGTGCCTCACCTGCTACAGGACGAGCAGCGCGAGCACCGTTGCGGTCACCGGATCTGCCACCCTGAGGACGGCCCTGAGGAGCAGCATCCTTATCCTTATCCTTATCCTTATTAAATACATTGAAAGATCTGTCACCCTGAGGTCTCTGACCGTCTCTGTTAAAAGGTCTCTCACCCTGAGGTCTCTGACCGTCACGATTGAAAGGTCTCTCGCCCTGAGGTCTCTGACCGTCTCTGTTGAAAGGTCTCTCGCCCTGAGGTCTCTGGCCATCACGGTTGAAAGGTCTCTCGCCCTGAGGTCTCTGACCATCTCTATTGAAAGGTCTCTCACCCTGAGGTCTCTGCTGACCATCTCTATTGAAAGGTCTCTCGCCCTGAGGTCTCTGCTGACCATCTCTGTTGAAAGGTCTCTCGCCCTGGGGTCTCTGGCCATCTCTGTTAAAAGGTCTCTCACCTTG
>JAFYLG010000253.1 GCA_017537225.1 Lachnospiraceae bacterium | reverse complement strand
CATTAAATTAAATCATGGGTCCGGTTACAATATCGCATACCATGCAGAGCAGAAAGAACAGATTCAAAATCAGGTAGAAAACTGGTATCATGCGGATTTTTCTAAAATACATGGGGAAATACAGTACAGAAGAATTCCAAGAAAGATTCTGGTGGAGGCGGATATTTCGTGTGCCCAGGGAATCACATGGGAATATTCTTTCTTCTGCTTTCACGGAAGGACAGAATTTGTCCAGATATACAATAAAGTGCATCAGAGATTTGAGGTAAATCGGGATTACGAACCATTGCCCTTTCGTCTGTACTCTACGGTCACACCGATCGAGCCAAAGCAGGAGAAGTTCGATCAGATACGGATGTTGGCAGAGAAACTGGCGGCCCCGTTTACATTTGTACGGGTAGATTTTCTGGTGACGGATGAAAGGATTTATTTTAGTGAGCTGACGTTTTCGCCAGGGGCTGGTTTACGTAGATTTACTCCGGATGAATATAACTATATCTTCGGAAGAAAATTAACTTATGAAACGGATGGCGTGATTTGTCGCCCTGAACTGCTTTTGGGTGATGAATGAGGTGAGAGGCGCACGGCATTCATGTACAGTCATTGATTTGATAGCGTTTCAGGACGCATTGTCTTGCCTCGTTTTCCAAAGAATCATCCAGCAAAGACAAATGGATCTGACCATATTTGTTTTGCAGCGCCAATGTCAGTAGTTTGTCAGCAAAGGCGGGGTTGTCAGCCAGCAGGGGACCATGCAGATGAGTGCCAAATGTATTGCGATAACGAACTCCCTCGGTCTGATCGGTACCATTGTTTCCGATGCCATGAAGTGTGTGGGCAAAAGGAAGGAGATCAGGACCCAGTTGGACAACAGAGTGATGATTCTCAAAGCCAGTCAGGAGGAGTCTGTCGTGATCGCGAATGATGATATCGCCACTGCTGCGCTTGTGATCATTACGGATGGTGAAATCCAGAAGGTGTGACAATTCGATATTTTCCATGCGGGCTGTCTGGTAGGAGTTTCCCAGTAGATAAAATCCATTACAGATCGCCAGAATGACTTTGTCCTGATGCATGACCTCGTGTATCGATGCGGCTTTTTTTTGGTTAAAATCCGAAATGATTTGCAGCATTTTGTGATTTTCGCCGCTGCCGATGAAAATAAGATCATAGAGGGAAGGATCCAGGGGTTCTCCAAGAGAAATTGGATGGATGGTGAGAGTGTGACCTCTCCATTCCATCCTTTTTTTTAGTATGGTGAGATTTCCATCGTCTCCATAGGAATGAAGTTGATCCGGATATAGATGACAGATGTCTAAATGGTACATAAGCGTCTCCTGAAGTTTGTGAGGATCATTGATCCCAGAATTTTTTTAAAGGCGTCAAGGTTTCCAGATGTGAGCGGATCTCCAGCATGCTGCTGTATGTGGCAAACAGATAAATGTGGCGATTTGGACGCTGCAATCGTGTGAATAGAGTGGGGATATCCGGTTCCAGTACAAATCTTTCAGGATCCAGCCCGGCATATTTCAATCTGACGGCCATGTGAGAATATCGTCTTCCGGTAAAAAATAGCGTGGTGTGTTCATCTACATGGTTCAGTACAGAAAAATCACAGTCCCAAAGCCAGGAAACATCCTGCCCGTCACTGATACGATCGTTGATGGCAAAAACGAAATCGATGTCTGTAGGATCGGCAGGCAGACATTGGAGAGCTTGACGAAAGCCGGCAGGATTTTTGACAAGGATCAGCGTATAGGAGGTATCGTCTACACGAATGACTTCGAAACGTCCGGGGTTATAAAACTCTGTGGAGAAACACGAAGGGATCCACTGAGAATGACCGAGCTGATGCAGGACCGTGGCCACCGCTAAACTGTTGTACAGAGAATAGACGGGTGGGTTCGTGATTTTGTGAGGACAGGGAATAGCGACATCTGGGGTTTGGAGCGTCAATGCTCCCTGAGACTCGAGGGAAAGGATGCAGCTCGGTTGGAGCAGATCAGAAAGGAGATCATCGTTATCTACATCCGTTCGGATCCCATAAGAAACCACTTTGTTGGAAACAAGAGGTGCCAGAGAAGCTGTCTCGGGACAGTCGGCGTTGAGGCATAAAACTGCCTGTGGCAGACATTCGATCCCGCATAAAATGTAGTTTTTTACTTGCTGCAGATCTCCATAACGATCTAACTGATCGTGGGACAGATTGGTGACTACAAGTGTCACATTGGGACAGGTGAATTGGTCAGCAATTTTTGCGAAGTCACCTTCGTCACATTCCAAAACTGCGTACTGCTGCTTATAGCGTCCAAATATGTTACAGTGTGTCAATAACGTGGTAGCCACACCGAAACGCAGATTGGCACCGGAACGGTTGGAGATACAGCGGACTCCTTGGGTTCGTAGAATGTGTTCCAGTAAACGGCAGGTGGAAGTTTTACCGTTGGTGCCCGTGACAAGGATCAAAGAGATATGACGTGTCAAGTACGTAAAGGCATCCGGACATAACTTTACCATGATGCGTCCCGGATAGGTGGTGGCGCCTTTTTTCAAAAGTCGAAGGCCGTAAACAGGCATTTGCACAAAAGCAGGGTCAGTACAAAGCGGAGACGGCAGCAGAAGCGATGTAGCCGGGGAGTGTGAAAATGGACACGATACCAGCTCTTGACTAAAGCGGCTAATTCTCTGTTGCGGTAAGCGACCTGGGCTTGTGGCCGGGACACCGGCAGGTAGACGGCATAGGCAGTCAGTCCCAGCGCATGACAAATATAGAGGCTGCGAGGCATATGGAATGCGCTGGTCAACAGGACGAAGGGCTCTTTTTGGCTGATTCGATGGGTCAGGTTAATGATGGAATCGTAGGTGGTATAGCCAGCGGGATCAACGATCAGCTGTTCTTTGGGAATATTAGACGCATGACGCAGGTATTCATACATAGCTATGGCGTCGTTGCTGATTCGTTTGCGCCCATCGCCGGATAGTATAAAAATCGTGTTTGGATTATGGTGATATAGACGGATGGCAGCGTCCAATCGTTCTTTTAAAATGGGAGGGATCGAATCATCATCGAAGAGCTTAGCACCCAGAATCAGGCAGAAGCGCACATTTTGCGGGATATCATCCATATCATAGAGCGATTGATAATAAATGGAATCAACTCGTAAAATCTTATAGAAAAGTCGTAAAAGACGTAGTACAATAGATTTGATCAAGTGTTTTATTTTACGTTTCATTATGGTCACCTCATAATGATTTTATATGATTTAAGGGCAAAAAACAACTGTTAATTTGAGGCGAAGTATGTCATTGTATACTAAAATCAAAAATCGAATAAGAAAAGAATGGAAACGACTGTGGAATACTGTGATTCCTTTTTTGTGCAGACAGGTGGTGTATTATAATCAGAATTCTCTGCGCTATCTGTTTGTGAAATATGGCAGGGAAGAGATTAGTTCTGTGGGCTGCGGCCCTTTTGCCTGCGCCATTGTGATATCCTCTCTGCTCAAAAAAAAGGTAACGCCTCAGGAGATCGCCCGGTGGTCAGTGGAACATGGTTTTTATGAGTATCGACACGGATCGTATCATAAGATGATCCCTGCGGTCATGGCTGCCTATGGATTGTCATGTGTAGATCTAAAAACAGATACGAAAAGGATGCAACAGTGTCTGCAGCAAGGTGGATTAGCTATCGTGTTGTGCAGACCTGGGACTTTTTCTAAAGGAGGACACTTTGTTGCAGTAGACTGGGATACGGTCAAAAAGGCACTCCGGGTTTATGATAGCGGTAATGTTTTGCACTGCTATAAAAAATATAACGAGGAGATAATAAGAGATGCCCTTTTGAAGTCGAATCCTACAGATGGACCAGTATGGTATGTTAGTGAATATCGTGCTGGTGGTGAAAAAATATAGAGGAGATAATTCCATGAAACAAATATCTCGCCGACAATTCTTAAAAGCATCCGCCGCTGCTACCATTGGTATGACAGCATTGCCTCTGTTATCTGGCTGCAATATGCCCGGATCGCCCACATATATGGATCAAACTGTCAATAACCTTTCTATCCTGTCACGCGCAGGTTTTGAGGCGGACCAGGTTCAAGTCCATATCTCTGGCATGGATCGTGAATACCACTATATCGTAGTCAATGACCTGCACATTACGATTCCCAATGAAGAGATCCGGGAGGAGATGCAGGCGGATGTGGAATTCCGCTACGAGAACTACTTTATCAATCCCAAGGGAGATAAAGCGCACAAACTTTGGAAACGTATCGTCAAAACCCTCAACAAACTTGACATCGATGGCGTCATCCTGGCGGCAGATATGAT
>JAFYLG010000252.1 GCA_017537225.1 Lachnospiraceae bacterium | reverse complement strand
GGTCTGTTGTTGCATATCTTTATATTAAAAATCAGTGTACCTGCCAGATTGTCCAAGATCATCGCCAATCTCTGTGGAGGAGCTTTGGTGACGCTGATCTGCATTCTGGGTTATAATATGGGTATCGGTCAAAATTTGAGCCACATGATCAGTGGTTCTATCATTCCCCTGGTTCCCGGTGTGGCCTTTACCTATGGTATCCGTGATATTGCGGATGGTGACTATATCTCCGGTACGGTACGCCTGTTAGATGCTATTTTTGTATTCCTGTGTATCGCCATTGGTGTAGGACTGATGTTTACCATTTACCAGCGAGTGATGGGAGGTGTGATGCCATGATCCGTGAACTGATCGCAGCGGCACTGGGTACAGTGGCCTTTGCTCTGTTATTCTGCGTGCCGAGAGCATATTACCTTCAATGTGGTGTGGTTGGTGCTGCCGGATGGCTGGTGTATTCTCTGGCATCCCAGTGGGGAGCAACCGTGGCAGAAGCTACTTTTTTTGCTACAGTCCTGGTGATTTTACTATCCCGTATCTTTGCAGTGCGTGAGCGCTGCCCGGCCACGATTTTTGTGATCTGCGGCATCTTTCCCTTGGTGCCAGGAGCGGGTATTTATTGGACAGCCTATTATCTGGTGACCAATCAGTTGTCAGACGCACTGTCCAGTGGGTTTGTTGCAGTGAAGGCGGCTATCGCCATCGTGCTTGGAATCGTGGTGGTCTTTGAACTGCCTCACAAATGGTTTCGACTGGCCAGCAAAAGACAGCCATAGATCCCTGCCAGCAGAGCGCAGGAGATGCCTAATCGTATGATAGAATGAGAAATCATCGGGGTCAGCAGGACCTCGGTGATTTTTTTTGAAATAAAAGCAGACAATCCCAGGGTGCCCATAGGCCTCAGCAGATGATGAATGACCTGATAATGGATATGGACCAGACGACGGGTGGAGCGCAGATGGAGAATCGTCAGGCACAGTTGACCAAAGAGAAGTCCGTAGAGATATCCTCGTATGCCAATGACCGGGACTAAAAAGAGGACAAAGCATAACTGTGCCAACAGAGAAAGAATACTGTGCCAAAAGGTCGCTCTGGTCTGCCCCAATCCATTGAGGATGCTGCCAAGGGTAGTAGACAGATAGAGAAAAGGACAGAGCCAGGACAGGGTCACGATATAGCTGCCGGCTAAAGTATTGGAGAAAAGCGCTTCTCCCATGGTATCTCCGTAAAACAAAAACAGTCCCGTGCACAGGATTCCCAGGTACAGGCTGATGGTAACCGTTCGGGTGGTATTGATATCAATACGCTCCTGATTGCCTATAGATTGGGAGTGAGCCATATCCGGCAGCAGCATGACGGCCATGGATTGGATCACGGCAGACGGAAATAAGATAAAAGGATATGCCATGCCGGTCAGTACGCCATAGACACTGAGGGACTGTGTGGAACTCATACCATAAAGCTGCAGACGGCTGGGGATCATCACTGCTTCACCGCTTTGCAGGAGACTGATACAGAGGCGGGTGGCAGAGAGAGGAAGTGCCAGAGACAGCAGCTGGGGGAGATAGTGGGGAGAGTGGCAGCTGAAGCCATGGGAGTTTTCCTGGGGGTGATGGAAGGCCTGACCAGGATTTTGTCTTTGCTTTGGGCGAAAAGCCTGACATGATTGATGACAAAAGTAAGATATGGCAGTGAAAACCAAGGAGGCCAATTCTCCGCAAATCATTCCCCACACGGCGGTGGCAGCAGTAGGATGTTGTCCTGATCCTGTGAGTGACAGGCAGATGCCATAGACCGACGTCACCCGGATGATCTGTTCTGCCAGCTGGGCCAGGGCGGGAATATAGGCTTTTTGGAGGCCATAGTAGTAACCGCTGATACAGCAGTGGATGGAGCAGATGGGAATGGTCAGAGCCATCAGTCGCAGCAAGTTTCCACAGCGCTCCTCCATTAGAATGTGCTCTGCGATCATATCAGATCCGGCATAGACGATGACAGCACAGAGACAGGCCAGGGAAAAGGAGAGGAATAGCCCGGCTTGCAGGACAGCTTCCGGGGAGTCGCTGGGGAGAGGATAGAGCTTCTCGCTGGGAACGGAGGAGAATCTATGCTTTGGTGACTGATTTTGAGCGGCCACATAACGGGAGATGGCAGTCTGTACCGGGCCGCAGCATAGGGAAAAGCATACGCTGAACACAGGGAAAATCAGCTGATAAACACCCATGCCTTCTGCTCCGATCTGCTGGGATAAAAAAATACGATAAAAAAAGCCGATGATACGGCTGGCAAATCCGGCCAGAGCCAGGATAGCGGCTCCGGTCAGGATGGGATTGGTAGCCAAAGCAGAGAACGGTAAAGTTTTTTTGTTGGAGGACATGGCAGCTCCCCAGACAGAGAATTGGTATAATTTATGAAATTTGTGTGTTGGTTATGTAAAAGTATTTTACATCCCTGAAAAACTGCGATATACTTTACCGTATTAGAAATCCATACGGATGTCGGATGCATACGTTTAGAATAGGACCCGGCAAGGAAGGAGAGACACCAATGAGTATCTTTAAGAAGAACAAAACAAACCAAAACACCACTGAGTACACCAATCCTTATGCCAATCAGAATGGCAATGCCAATGGCCCCAAGCCGAAAAAGATTTTTAGCTGGCTGTGGCGCATCGTGGTACTGATCCTGATCATCGTAATGGTGAACAATGCCATAGAGGTGATCCCTTCCGGCTATACCGGTGTAGTGACTACCTTTGGACAGGTGCAGGAGAAATCTATGCCCAATGGCTTTAACTGGAAGATCCCTTTTGTGCAGGAAGTAAGACAGGTCAACAACAAGCAACAGGACGTTTATATCGATGGCCAGATCTGGAGTGAGGCCAAGGATCAGACCGTCGTATATATGCAGGGCATCACGGTTACCTATCAGATCTCTCCGGAAAAGTCTGCCTGGATCTTTGCCAATGTGACCGATTACACCAGAAATCTGGTGTCTAACACCCTGGTATCTTCTGCTATGAAGATGGCCACCAAGACCCTGGCCACTGAGAATGTGACCAATCGAAGCATCATCGAGCCTGCGGCCAAAGAGAGCCTGCAGAATGCTCTGGATGAGAAGTACGGAGCTGATACTGTCCATGTGATCAAAGTAGTGATCTCTGACATGGACTTTGAGCAGAAGTACAACGAGGCCATCGAGGCTCGTCAGTTGGCCAAGATGGAGCAGGAGCGCCAGGCTATCGAAAACGCTACCAATCTGGCCAAAGCACAGGCTGAGGCAGAGGCTGCTCGCGTAGCTGCCCAGGGTAAGGCCGATGCAGAGGCGATCCTGGCTCAGGGTAAAGCCGATGCCAACAAGATCCTGTCCGAGAGTATCACTGCGCTGACCCAGATGCAGGATGTGATCGAAAATTGGGATGGCAAGCTGCCTTCCACACTGCTGGCTGATGGTGAGAACAGCATCTTTAAGATGTTTGCTATTAACCCTTCTCAGAGCGCTGAGGGAACTGCCGGTGCTACCGCTGATCAGGCAGTGGAAGGACAGAATTAAGAAGTCGAGTTACCAAGCAGATCAACCATTATGCTCTTAGTTGTTTGAAAAGAAAAACACCAGTCGCCAAAGCGTGATGTCCTTAGCGGAAAATAGCATATAGCAACTGGCAGATCGTTTAGATCTGCCAGTTTTCGTATTTTGGTGGGTTTGGGCAACTGTCCGGATAATTGCATCCAGTGGACAGCCGGACGCTCTGCTTGCCATGCGCGCTTATTGTAGGGCGGGGGCTTGCTCCCGCCGAAATTCAATATACTGCGTATGTTGATAACTGGCTTTATCTGTGATACAATCAGTTCGACAACATGAATTTGTAGAACAGATAGATAAAATAATCAATTTTGAAAGGAGATCATGTGTTATGATAAAGCGATTATTTCCAAAACCTGATTATGTGATTGAACCAGTTGAACCGGTAGAAAAGGTCGAAGAAATCTTAGAAGAAGTAAAACAATATTTTCTAAAAGAGGGAAAAGATATTGAAGTAATTAAATCTGATAAATTACCGATTGTGCAAGTAGATAACAAAGAGTATATCGTTCGTACAGATCGGTTTGTAGGCCTTATGGGAGGAGGCCGTGCCATTGACGAGCCATATCCAGTAAATTACATTGGAGGACAGCTTGGAAATATAGGTGGATATAAATTTGTTTATCTGTATGAAAAATTGAAATAATTATAATAATGAGGATAGCACAATGAAGAAAAATCTTTCTTGTTGGGAATTATTCTAACGGCGATTTTTCCAGTAAATTCCAATACGTCGAACAATTTGCCGCAGCACCTTTCATCAGGGGTGCTGCGGTTGTTTGCTGAGTTGGCGGAGTGAGCAAGCTCCCGCCCTACAATGAATCGCCTTATTTTTCCTCAATTTCAAAAATGAGATCCATGGCCTCGATTTTTCCATGTGAAGTCATATTGGTAGGAATGAAACCGACATAGCGATAGCCTTTGGCGGCATATTCATCGATGATTTGACGATGCTGATCATCTAAATAAGCACCAAAAAATTTGCTGGTAAGAACTCTTTTGTATTCATACTTTTTCATGCAGATCCTCCTTACAAATGATGGAGTGAGTATAGTATCAGTATATCAAATTTGGGTGGTGGAATCAATAGAAAGACAACTGTTGTCGAAAAAGAACGAGGAAATATCGGATGATGGACTTGATTTTTGGAGGAAACAGGTGTAAAATGAGTTACACATTGCGGATATAGTTTATCGGTAGAACACTAGCTTCCCAAGCTGGATGGGCGGGTTCGACTCCCGTTATCCGCTGCTTGAAAACCCTGTATTTACAGGGTTTTTTGTTTTTTGTGTGTATTTTTATGTGTGATTTCGCTTAGAGTACATTATGAACAGAGGAAAGCAAGAGTCGGGATTTCTCCCGGCTCTTGTCATTAGATGTTTTTAAGTTCCTCCCATTTTTCAATCAGCCATAGCGTCATGCGCTGATTGATTTCAAAAATCTCCGCATATTTGTCCTGTTCTGAAAACCAGGCTACGCAAACCAATTGATTGGAAAGAATGATGTAAGGGATGGCTTTACGCTCCGATTCTGTCAGGCGAGCTACGCTGTCATAGCCGCAGATCATATCTCGAAAAATCTGGATCCATTTGTCGTTGTCCCCTCCAAAGGTTTCCGACAGTACTGCCGTTGCAGCGTAGCAGGGGTCGTAGATCCTAGCATTTCGCTCTGCCAGTTCAAAATCGATGAAGCCCCATTGTTCATCGGCACAGATGATGTTGCCGGGATTGGGATCTCGATGGATGATCTGTCGGGGCAGGAGAGGATACAAGGTGGCAAAGGTGTCCAGATATTCTTTGCAGAATGCATCGGACAGATGGAGTACCTCCTTTGATTTTGGCAGTGCCCAGTCTGTGATGGTTGCCAGTAAATTGGCTTCATTGACAGACTCCTCGACCTGTGCCAGTGCCAGATGCAGCTGACCAATGATTTCCCCTACAAAGCGTCCGTCGCCATCCGCAAAACGATGAGACACCATGTGCTCTCCCTTGAGGCGGCGGGTCAGGTAGAAATAGAGTTCACCGTCAGGAATATATTCTGCGCCCTTTGCGGTAGGAATCGGAATAGCAGACAGCAAGCCGATATTTTCTAAGGCCTTTGAAACTTCAATGTGTTTTTTCAGCTTGCTGAGATCGAAGGTATACTTCAGGATGTATTTCGCCCCTACATAGCAGGCATTCTCATTTTTATTCCCGGTGCCCTCGTAGTAAATATCCGTGATCGTCTCATCCTCCAGATTCCAGTGCTTCAGGATCTGGGTAATCTTTTTATGGGTGATCGCCATGTGTTCCTCCTTGTTGATGTCAATACGGTAAGGTCGTTTGGCTCGACGGGATACCAAAAAATCAGAGGGGGTAGAGCCAAATTCCCAGCAGAATGCCTTATAGAAACCGGCATAGGTATCGAACCCAAACCGGAGAGCGGCGTCGGTTTTTGTGCTGCCCTGCTTGATCGCGTAGACGCCATGGAGCAACCTGCGGTGAAGGATATACTGCATCACCGGGAGACCGGTGATCTGCTGAAACAGCCGGTAATAGTGAAACAGAGAAAATCCGGCCTGGGCAGCCAGTTCTGAGGCAGAGATTTCTGCTTGCAGATGATCCTCGATGTAGTCAAGGCTTCGTTGGATGATGATTCGATGGTCCATTTTATCCCCTTCCTATTTGTTTGTAGTTACAAAAGGATTGCATGGAAATTGTTTCCAATTTGTGATAGAATGAAAAAAACGATAAAGGATGGTGGGATCCATGGCGCAATATCAGTACATTACATTAAGAGAACAGCCTGAGCTTATGAATATGGCAGCAGAGTGGTTTCACAGCAAATGGGGCAGCGTCGGCATGGTGTTCCAGAATCCGGACAACCAGATCGTTGCTACCGTAGTGGAAGAGGATGTTGCGTTCGGTCTTGAGAATATCGGTGTTCCTCCGACAGAAATCCGTACCCGCGTGGATGACGCTTT
>JAFYLG010000023.1 GCA_017537225.1 Lachnospiraceae bacterium | reverse complement strand
GGCGGTCCCACCGAGCGGGCCAGCCTGGATCAAATGAAACATGCTTTGGAAGCCATGAAGCTTTACCAAAAAGTGGCCGAATTGCAAAAACGGTCACAGGAACCTTTGTCCCCTATGGATCTGGTCAAAGAGATGCTTCCACCGGAACAAGCAGCCATGTTTGATACTTACAACACACTGTTCCAGGATGTGGACTTCGGTTTCTTTTCCCAATCAATATAGGAGGTTTTTCATGTCACCTATGGATGAATTAAAAAAGAACCCCGCCTTCGCCAACTTAAGCCCTATGAAGCTGCTTTTTTTAGAGCAGATGCTTACCGAGATGCAAAAACAAAGCAAAGACACCATGGTGCCATTCTTTATGGCTGTCAACGCCAAAGCAGCTCAACTGGGAATCCAGTTCACCGATGCCGAGACAGATCTGATCTTCTCCCAAATGGAGAAGAAAATGTCTTCTGCTGAAAAGAAACGCCTGCAGATGATCCGCTCTCTGATGAAGACCAAATAACACTTTGCCGCGCTGTCTCTTTAGCACAGAACACTATAAGAGACACAATACACCATTTCTTCCAGTTTTTCAAGAAAAAGTTTTTCAAGAAAGGCTTTCCATATCTTTGCTTTTTATAGTATACTTATACTATATAGAAGAAAACTCTTTGGTCATCGCATATTTTGCCGTGACCTCTCACCAATGACAGGAGGTACTTTATGGAATATACCGCTGCGATCCTGCTTTCTTACCTCATTGGCAGTTCCAGTATGAGCTGGTATCTGTCTAAAATCAAAAAAGTTAACCTGCGCGCCGGAGGCTCCGGAAATCTGGGTGCTTCCAACGCTGTTGCCCTCATGGGCTGGAAAGCCGGCATCTTAGTGGGCGTTCACGATATCGGCAAGTCTATCCTGGCCGTACTGTTGGCTCAAATGCTCTTTCCCGGTGTTGAATACATTGGCGCAGTGGCTGGTGTGTCATCGGTACTGGGACATATCTTCCCCTTCTATTTAAAATTCAAGGGTGGTAAAGGCTTTGCCTCCTACTTAGGCATGACGATCGCTCTCAACTGGAGACTGGCCCTGGTGATCTTATTGATCGTGGTATTAGTAACTTTGATCACAGACTACATTGTCGTTGGCACCGTCACCACTGTTCTCAGCGTTCCCACCTACTTGGGCATCACCTCCCACAGTTGGATCCTGGCTGCCATTTTATGTGTGGCCACCGTGGTGATCCTCTACAAACATCGTGAAAATTATGTTCGTATTTATAATGGCACAGAACTTGGTTTTCGCGGCGTCAGCAAAGGAAAACATCGAGTGAAGTAGCGAAAGAATACATTAACAATCCATGTATCAGAAATAAAGATATCCCCTGAACACCAAATTGTTACAACAATTAAGTGTGTTCAGGGGATATCTTTATTTTGTATTACACAAACACCATACTTCTATGTATTCTTTTGTTACATCACCAAAATGCCCAGATGCTCCAACAGGATCTTACATCCCATCAAAATCAGCACGGCGCCACCGAACAATTCTGCCTTGGACTTATACTTGGTTCCAAATACATTGCCTACCTTCACACCGATGGCAGAAAGCACAAAAGTGATCACACCGATAAAGCTAACAGCCGGCACAATATCCACCTTCAAAAATGCAAAGCTGACACCTACTGCCAATGCATCGATGCTGGTAGCAACTGCCATAGGCAGCATAGCCGCAGGGGAAAAGCGACAGTCCAGGCATTCGTCCTCTTCTTTGCTCAAAGCTTCTTTCACCATATTACCACCGATGATCCCCAGCAAAATGAATGCGATCCAGTGATCCACACTCTCGATCATAGCCTGAAAATTCACACCCAGCAAATAACCGATCAGAGGCATCAGCGCCTGAAAACCACCAAAATAAATACCGCAGGTCAATGCATGCTTCGGCTTCACCTGCTTCACAGACAATCCCTTACAAATCGATACCGCAAAAGCATCCATGGACAGACCTACCGCGATGGCAAACAATTCCCACAATGACATATGTATTTCCTCCCGAACATAAAGAAAGACCCACCTGTCCCCATTGACAGATAAGTCTCATCATTTGAAGCAAAGCCAGGGCCGCGCCCAGTATGTTGACATTTGCTGCGCGAGGGTACGCGCCGACTACTCCCTTAACCAAAGCAGATTGTAGCATAGGGGAGATAGATGCGTCAAGAGGATTTTTCGCAATTTGAGCTACGCTGTGCCTAATTCTTTATCCTCCATGGGAGCGCTTTCGCTCATGCGCAGCGCAACGGTACATAAGACTCGCAGATTTGCTCCGCAATTCCGCTCGTCAAGTACCGGCGGTGCGCAAAGCCCCATTCCGGATAAAAAACTGTCACAGCTCCGAATTGCTCACCCGACGTCATCTCCTATCTTCCCCTGTGACAGCAAGCTATCTGCTTTGAGTTGCGTGGAGTAGTACAATGAAATAACAGAGAGGTAAGCAATGTGCGTGAACCCTGTGCGCCCGCGGGTCCTTTGTGAGCAGTCCTGTGAAAGCAGGCTGCGAACCTAGTACCCTTGCGCGCGCACCGGAGTGCGAACGTGTTCACGTAATACTTACCTCTCCGTTATTTGTATGTTACTCTTTTTCTGCAACTTAGTGCAGATACTTGTAATAATCCATCTCCACGAACATACGAGAGATCTTCAGTCGATTTCTCACCGACTTGACCATGCTGGACGCATAGCCCTCAGGCAGTTCTTCACCGGTCAGGGAAGTAGTCTCCAGGGTCTTGTTGCTGTATCTGGCAATGTCAGTAATGTAGCTGGCATTGGGGAAGATAACGATGCCTTCACTGTCGGAGAAGATATCACGACCAGCCAGGACGCGGGACTCGTACTCCAGACCAAGCATGTTGTAAATGGTAGGCAATACGTCTACGCTGCTGCACAGCTTATCTACTACCACGTTCTCCTTCATGCTGCCGGTCCAGATGATCAGGTTGTTGCGATAACGCTCATACTCCTGCTCGATCTGGTAGGAAGATACTCCCTTCTGGTAAGCAGAGATCTCATTGAGAGCTTCCTTATAAGCATCACCATAAGGAATATGGTCAGCGGTCAAAACTACCAGAGTGCGGTCAGCAATGCCGGCATCTTCCAGCTTCTTGATCAGACTTTCCATGGCCTTATCCAGCTCGATGTTGCAGGCGATATAGGCCTTAGCCTCATCAGACATAGGCAGGTTTGCTACTGCCTCCTGATTCCGCTTAGCCATGGCATTACCGCCAAAGTTGTACTCTGCATGGGCGCTGACAGTCAGATAGTAGGCATGGAAAGGCTCCTGATCCACATACAGATCAAAAGTAGTATCGATCATATGCAGGTCAGACTGAGGCCACAGAGGTCTACTGCCAGAGGAGTTCATCTCCGGTTCCCAACCGGTACCCTGTGCGATCCATCTTTCATATCCCATATTCGGGTGAGATTCATCGCGATTATAATAGGTCGCGGTATTGTTATGGAATCCCCACAGATTGTAGCCGGCACGTTCCATAGTACGACCCAAAGAGTAGTACATATCGGTACGATTCTCACCGGTCACTTCCATGGAGATCTTACCACCATTGCTGGGGAACTGGCTGACAATATTGGCATACTCACCTGCCAGGGTGCTGCCAAACCACAGAGGGGTATAGAAGTTGGTAAATACGTATCCAGTATTGACAAGCTTATACAACGTAGGAGTCAGATCCTTGTGTACCGCATGGGGTGAGAATCCTTC
>JAFYLG010000251.1 GCA_017537225.1 Lachnospiraceae bacterium | reverse complement strand
TGCTCAGGGTAAGTATGAAAAGCGTAAAGGTCTGTTCTCCTCTTTCCTGGGAACCGGTGTGATGTTTGCTGCCAATATGGCCACCACCGCCATGTCTCCCGCCCTGTTGGCCGCCAGAGCCGCCAGTCTGGTCACTCCCGTGACCTCCATGGTGACCCAGTCCGGCAGTGAAAAGCAGCGCAAGAGTAAGATGGCTGAGTATGAGCAGATGCGCATGGAAAAGTATGGCCAGTATATTGCCGAGCAGAAGGCTAAGATCGAAGAAGTGGCTCGCATCCAGCGAGAGATCCTGACCAGAGAAAATCCTGCCGCATCCGAATGTCTGGAAAGTCTGCGTCAGTTAAACCGCAGCCTGTGGGAGCGTCATCCTGCCGACAGAGACTTCCTGGATGTCCGTCTGGGTATGGGTTATGAAAACCTGTGTGTTAACGTCAAGGCCCGTGATGAGGGTGGTTTCCGCATGGATACCGACGAGGTCAAGGAATTGGCAGAGCAGATCGTAGAAGAGACCCGCATCGTGGACAATATCCCTGCCAGATTGCAGATGCGTAAATATCAGAGCATCGGTGTTAGTGGCGCCAGAGATCGCGTAGCTACTCTGATCAGAAATATGCTGGTATCTCTGACCACCGCTCACTGTTTTGAAGAAGTTCGCGTGGTTGGTATGTTTGATAAAAATGAGCAGAAGCGTTGGGAGTCCTTACGTTGGCTGCCTCACATCTGGGACGAGGGCCGTCAGCTTCGTTATCTGACCTTTGATCCGGACGATGCCCAGAGCATGTGCGAACTGTTTGCCGATGTACTGGCAGGCCGTATCAAGCCTACCGAGGGTGGTTATCAGAAAGAGGTAGCTCCCACTCCCCACTATGTATTCTTGATGGGTGCCCGCACCCATGTAGAGAAGTCTGGTCTGATGCAGCTGCTGACTTCCAATAATCCCATGATGGGCGCTACTGCCTTGTTCTTGTTTGATGAGATGAGCTATCTGCCTCCCAGCTGTCAGTTCATCGTAGATGTGGACAACGGTCCCTGTGGATTTGTCCGCAATGAGGTCAACAACAAGTTCTTCTTTACCGAAGATACTCCCGTCAGCGATACCGAGTTGGATGCTTATGCCCGTATGATGTCGGCCATCGAGCTGGAAGGTTTCTCTGCTCAGGCTGAGATCCCCGGCGGTATGACCTTCTTAAAGGGCTTTGGTGTCACCAAGGTAGAGCAGCTGGATGCCATGAATCGCTGGAAGAACAGCCAGCCTCACAAGACCCTGGCCACTCCCATTGGTGCCATGGGCGGCGACAAGACCTTCTGCCTGGATATTCATCAGAAGGCCCACGGACCTCACGGTCTGGTAGCAGGTACTACCGGTTCAGGTAAGTCTGAGACCCTGCTGAGTTACATCCTGTCCATGTGTGTCAACTATCATCCTTACGATGTGGCATTCCTGGTCATCGACTGGAAGGGCGGCGGTACTGCCAACTCCCTGATGGATCTGCCTCATGTAGTAGGTAAGATCACCAACATCGATGCCAATATCCAGCGTACGCTGATCTCTCTGGACAGTGAGTTGAAGAGACGTCAGAGGATCTTTGACAAGTACAAAGAATATGAAGTAAAAGATATTTACGACTATCAGAAGATATATCATGCCGGCAAGGCGGACGAACCGCTGCCTCATCTGGTCATCGTATCCGATGAGTTTGCCGAGCTGAAAAATGAGCAGCCGGATTTCATGAAGCAGGTCAAGTCCGCGGCCCGTATCGGTCGTTCCCTGGGCGTACACCTGATCCTGGCCACCCAGAAGCCCAGCGGTGTGGTGGACGATGAGATCCAGGCAAACTCCCGTTTCCGTCTGTGTCTGAAGGTGGCCAGTGCCGGTGACAGCCGTGAGATGATCCGTCGTCCCGATGCAGCCCGCATCACCCAGACCGGCCGCGCCTATGTATTGGTAGGTGAAGATGAGGTGTTCGATCTGTTCCAGTCTTACTGGAGTGGTGCTGACTATGATCCTAACCGCAACGTGGAGGATACGGTTTCCAATCCTGTCCGCATCGTGGACATGAGCGGTACCCGCAGTAAGGCGCTGAAGAAAGAACAGAAAAAGACGCAGGCTAAGTCCGGTGAGGCTATGACAGAGCTGAAAGCGATCCGTCAGTATCTGGTACGTGTGGCTACCGAAAATGGTATCCCCAAACTGCCTGGTCCCTGGTTGCCGGAGCTGCCCAGCATGTTGACATTGTCAGATCTGGGTGTGCGCGGTGGATTTGACGGACGTCAGTGGAGAGGCGAACTGCCTTGGCTGCGGATCCCCATCGGTGTATACGATGCCCCTGCCCTGCAGGAACAGGGGGTTCAGTACATTGACCTGGCAACAGAAGGTCACTACGGTATTTACGGTGCCCCTGCTACCGGCAAGACTTCTTTATTAAAGACCATCGTTTGGTCCCTGGGTTACTATTATCGCCCTGAGGACGTAAACATTTACATTATGGACTGCGGCGGTTGGAGTATGAATGTATTCGCAGGCATGCCTCATGTGGGCGGTATCGCCTTGGACTGCGAAGAAGAAAAGTTCATCAAGCTGCAGCAAATGCTGACTGACGAGATCAATCAGCGTAAACGTAAGTTCATGCGCAGCGGTGTCAGCTCCCTGTCAGCATACCGCGAGCTGAATAATGGCGGAATGCCTGCTATCATCCTGGCCATCGATAACCTGGTACCTGTCTTCGACCAGTTCCCTGACATGGAAAATCTGTTGGTGACCATCGCCAGAGAAGGTGCCACCTACGGTATCTACATGATCTATACCTCCAACAACACCACCGGTGTTCGATATAAGGTGCTGCAAAATATCCGCGGCGCTGTAACCTTTGAACTGACTGACAAGGGTGATTACCCTGCTATCGTAGGTCGTCTGGATGGTATGACATTACCTAAGGTTACCGGTCGTGCCTTCTACAAGGGCGCCGCGCCCATCGAGTTCCAGGCTGCCATGTTCCTGGGCGGAGAGACCGAGCGCGAGCGTTCCGACAGACTGAAGTCAATGTGTGCGGCTATGGACGTTGCCTGGGATGGCCCCAGACCAGAGCCCATCCCCGTGATGCCTGAGGAGCTTTCCTTCGCGGATCTGTACAAGAACTATCAGAACCGGGCAGAACTTCCTATGGGTATTGGTTATGACAATATCCGTCCTGCCACGGTAGATCTGACTGACAGCTACAACTTCCTGGTATCCGGCACCATGAATTCCGGCAAGAGTAAATTCCTGGCCGGTATGGCAGCTCAGATCAAGG
>JAFYLG010000250.1 GCA_017537225.1 Lachnospiraceae bacterium | reverse complement strand
GGTCAGTGGATGCCGTCAGCAGGATCCGCAAGCGCTGGCAGAGGAGGCCACCCGCCAAGCCCAGTGGAGAGAGACTCTTTTGGAATATGGTTATCCTGAGATCGTGATCGAGGAGATGGAGCCTGTACTCAAAGAACAGATCTGCCGGGATCAGGTTTATTTTCACAGTGCAGAGGTACGGTATATGTCATCGAATCATGGGGAAAGAGAGGTTGTGTTAACTTATGTAGGACCCAGCGGTCATGTGGAGCATCCTTTCCGAGAGAAAGAGGAGCCGGAGTATGATTTTTGTGGCATGCTGGTGACGGGAATCTGTTATGTGGACGGACAGCTGGGTGGTGAGCTGGAGCACATTTTGTGTAGCTTTTTGTATCGGTGGGAGAACTTGCCGGAGGACCGAGAGGAGGATGAGCTTCAGATCACCTGGGACGGAGATCTGCTGTGGTCGTTAGACGACAGTTTTTGGGTCAGTTGGAGCCAGATCACAAAAGAAGGACGAAGAGAAGGTCTGGGAGCCAACAATAGAGCGGCCCGAGTGGGCAGAGGAACTGCCACATCGTATACCAGGTTCCGGTATATGGATCGTTTTGGTGTTCAGGGGCTGGCGGGGGCTGTGTGGCTGCAGCTACGGCCACTGGAAGGTGTGGATTTGACCAAGGACTGGCCCCGTATCCAGGGATCTTACCAGTATCAATGCGAAAAAGGATGGATGAATGAATATCAGGCTTACGATGTGTCTTTGGATCTGAGATTCTTTTCGGGGGAGGAAATCTATGAAGGTAACTGATGCAGAATGGACCATGTTAGAAGTATTGTGGGAACAGAATAGCATGAGTTTGAAGGAACTGACTCAAGCGTTGCAGCCAATCAATGGCTGGAACAAAAATACCATTTATACCTATCTGACCCGCATGGAGAAGAAGGGATTGGTGACCATCGATCATGATGATGCTAGGCCCTATGCTGCGGCAGTAAGCAGAGAGGATTGTGCTCGTCAGGAGCGGGATGAGCTGCTGACCAAGGTCTACGGCGGTGCGGCAGGGGACCTGATCGCAGCCTTTTTAAAAGAGAGCAAGATATCACAAAAGGAGATCGCGCGTCTGCGCAGTATGCTGGATGATATGGAGGTATAGCCATGGGAAATATATGGGTGTTTTTACTGCAGACCCTATCGGTATCCCTGGTGGCTGCGGTGATCTTATTGATCAAACGGCTCTTTGAGGATACCCTGTCACCTCGCTGGCAATACGGGATCTGGGGATTGTTGGCACTGCGTACCTTACTGCCAGTGAGCATGCAGCGCAGTATTGTTTTTCCGCTGCCCTTGTGGATCGAGTCTCTCAAAACCTGGGGGGAAAGTGGGTTGAACTCTGCCTATACCCAGGCGTATGAGGGTCTGTCTATAGGGCATGTGATCCCCTGGATCTCTCGGTGGCCGGTCAGTGTCACCGATGGCTTGTTTGCAGTCTATGCCATGGGTGTAGGGATCACTTTGGCGTGGTATGGCGTAGGCTATTTGCGTCTGCGGCTTCTTTTGCGCAAGGGAAAATCGGTGGATGAAGCATTGGCTGCCAGAATTCGAAAAGTAGCTGAGGCGTATGATCTGTCAGCATGTCCTGCGATCATGGTCCATGGCCTTTCGTCCGCCTTTGTCTGTGGCGTGCTGCACCCGGTGATGGCAGTGCCGTCGGAAGGAGAATTGGATGATAAAGTGATCCTTCATGAGTTGCTGCATCTGCGTTACAGGGACGGATTGCAGAGCATCGGCTGGTGTTTACTGCGGGCACTGCACTGGTGTAATCCTTTTTTGCAGTTGGTCTGCTATCGGATCCACTGTGATATGGAGTCATTGTGTGATCAACGAGTGCTGGAACGATTGGAGGGAGAGGATCGTCGTCAATACGGAACCATCCTTTTGAATATGGCCAATGAGACCTATGCCAGTATGCCTGGTACCACGTCTATCTCCAATGGCGGTAAAAACATTTCCCGCCGCATCGCCGCCATCGTGCGATTTAAAAAGTATCCCAAAGGAATGGCGCTGGTATCTGTCTGCATCCTCATCGTGTTGGCAGGACCATTGCTGTGGGGATCCAACTATGCTTATGGTGTAGAGTTGTATGAACCAGGCCCCCGTTGGAGACTGGAGCAGTCCATGGCGATGACTAGATTGAACCGATGTACCACCATGGCAGGGGCATTGGACACCTATGCCAAAGGGCTGATACTGGAAAACGGGATCTATATGGCATCGGCATCTTCGTTATCGAGACAAAAGGAGTTGGCCGCGCAGATGGAAAAGGCTTCTCGCGAGGAAGGATGGGCGGTTTATCATCTGGAGGCTGGAGAAGAATTTGATCACTTGGATCGGGAAGGTGGTTATTCTATCTGGAATCTGGAAAAAGAAGTCGATGAAAGTTATTCTGCGTTGCTGGCTTTTCCTATTAAATATTTTCCCGGAACAGAAAGTGAGACGGAATATTGGGAGTTACAAAAACAGTCTCGAACACCTCTGAATGTCACACTGGTGGTTCCTGTGACGGTGCGTTTTGAGGACGCCTGGGTAGTGGAAGAGTCAGGAGAACGGATCTGTACCAATCAGTACTATCACATTTGTGAGGATGGAGAACTGTATCCCGATGGCGGTGGAAGTCCTATTCCTTTTTTGTGGACACTACAGGGAGAGGGCAAGACCGGAAGTGTGCAGATGCAGCAGCGCGTGGGCTATCGGGTACAGAATACCACGTATCTGTCTGATTTTGGCGTATCCACAGAAGGATTCGATGTGAGTCCTAAGGTGGATGCAGAGTTTGATGAGATCTATATGTGGAGCTTGCTGGAGTATGTCCACGACACAGAAAAAGAACCACAGGGTCCCTCTAATTCGTTCCACTGCTATCTGCAGTATCCAGAGGCAGAGGGGGATCAGTGGAATACGGAGATGTCGATGTACAACTATAATCTCCATAATAATCCCTGGGAAGGCACGCTGGTCACCACGGATCGGACAAGGATCGAACCAGAGAAGCCCCAGTCAGATGAAAGCGGATACTATGAATTGCCCCTGCAGGCCAAATTTGCATTGGAGTGGGACGGGCAGTTGGTTGATGAGATCCTAATGGAGGTGGAGAAAGATGGAAGAGACTAAGCTTTCGAAATTGATCAAAGGGATCGCCTGGTTCTACGTTTCCATCCACTTTCATATCAATTTGGGCCCATGGGATATATTACCGGATTGGGGTGGATATGGGTACATTTTACTTGCATTACCCTTTTTGGCAAAGGAAGCGTCCTCTGCCAGGCAGCTGCGCCTCCTCACCATTGTTTTGACGGTCTGGAGCGGCCTGTGCTGGATATTTGCCAGGAGAATAGATGGATTTCCAGGGATGTTAGGGCCCTTTGGCCCTATCACAGAGAGTATTATTACGGTCATTACGCTGTATTTTCACTACCAGCTGCTGACGGATCTGGCTCAAATCGCAGACAACTATCAGTGTTCCTCGGGAGCGTGGATCCGTCATCTGAGGACAGTGCGCGTGCTTATTGGAACCATGCTTGCACTGCCGATTTCCTGGGAAAGTAACGGTGTGACGAGGAGCAGCTTTGCTTTATTGACCGTGATCCAACTGGGAGCCGCATTGAGTGTGTGCAGAGCGTTGTTTGTTCTTCGCAAGGAGCATAGACTGCAACGATAGTAAGGAGATAGTGGACCGCCTTTGCAAAAGAAATATTTGTTTAGAAAATGAAATAGCCCCAGATGGAATTCTATCTGTGTTCAAACCCTTGCGCACCGCTGGTACTTGGCGATCCGGACTGCTGGGCAGTCCAGGGAGCCTTATGTACCACTGCGCTGCGCACGGAGCGAGAGCGTGTTTGACATCAGATAGGATTCCATCTGGGGCATTCTATTTTTTCTAACAAAACCTATTTCTGGAGCTCTTCCTTGTATTCTGCGATCACCTTTCGCATTACCTCCGGTCCGGGAGCACCCAGAGTCACTCTCTTTTCCACACAGGTCTTCAGAGAGATTGCTTCATAGATGTCTTCGGCGAAGACGGGGCTGATTTCCTGATACTCGGCTAAAGGAAGCTCATCCAGGGAGATACCACGGTCTAAGCAAAGTAGCACCAGCTGACCTACGATGCCGTGGGCATCACGGAAAGGAACTCCCTTATTTACCAGATAGTCAGCGGCATCGGTGGCGTTGGTAAAGCCGCGGGTAGCACTGCGCTCCATTACCTCTTTGTTGAAAGTAGTGGTGGCCAGCATGCCGGTGAAAAGATGGATGCAGTTTTTGGCGGTATCCATGGCATCAAATGCCATTTCTTTGTCTTCCTGCATATCTTTGTTGTAAGCCAGAGGCAGACCTTTCATCACGGTCAGCAGGCTGATCAGAGCGCCATAAACACGGCCGGTCTTGCCGCGAACCAGCTCGGCGATGTCAGGATTTTTCTTCTGAGGCATGATGCTGGAACCGGTACTGAAGGTGTCATCCAGTTCGATGAAGCCGTACTCGTTGGAATTCCAGATGGTGAACTCTTCACTGAAGCGGCTCAGGTGCAGCATGATCAGGGACAGATCGCTGATAAACTCTACCAGATAATCGCGGTCAGCCACAGAATCCATGGAGTTGCGGGTAGGACCATCAAAGCCAAGTAAAGAAGCAGTCAATTCACGATCCAGAGGGTAAGTGGTACCAGCTAAAGCGCCGGCACCCAGAGGGCAATAGTTCATGCGACGACGACAGTCAGCAAGACGTGAGCGGTCACGGGAGAACATCTCGTAGTAAGCACCCAGGTGGTGAGCCAGAGTTACAGGCTGGGCTTTCTGCAAATGAGTAAAGCCGGGCATATAAGTATTTACATTTTCGTCCATGACCTGCAGGATCGTGGACAGCAGCTCTTTTAGGAGAGCATCGGTCTCCTCGATCTGATCTCTGGTGTACAGGCGCATGTCCAGAGCTACCTGATCGTTACGGCTGCGGCCGGTGTGCAGCTTCTTGCCGGCATCACCGATACGGGCGATCAGATTGGCCTCCACAAAGCTGTGAATGTCTTCGCTGGTCTCATCAAATATCAGAGAGCCGGATGCCAGATCCTCCAGGATATTGTTCAGGCCGGTAATGATCTGCAGTTTCTCGTCGTGAGTCAGGATGCCCTGGGCAGCCAGCATGGTCACATGAGCGATGCTGCCGCGGATATCCTGTTCGTACAATCTCCGGTCAAAGGGGAGAGAAGCATTAAACGCATTTACTGCTGCGTCGGTTTCTTTGGTGAAACGTCCACCCCATAATTTCATTCGATTCGTCCTCCTAAATCTTTCATCAATTGTTCAAAGGCCAGCAGACGAGGATTCTTTTCGGAATCAGAACCGGTCGGCTGTACAGTGGGAACTGCGTCGGGAGCAGCGGAAGGAGAAACATCAGCGTCCTGAGTGGCTGTTGCTTCTGGGATAACGGATTCTATATTGGCCTGGCTCTCAGCGGAAGATTCTGAAACGATAGTATCTTCCATGTTACGATCCTCCGGACTGGCTGGTTCTTCGCGACGTAGGGACTCATCTACAGGACGAATACGATCAGCGTAAGAAGGTTTGGCAGTAAGAGTGGAGGCCTGAGAAGGCTTAGCCTGTACTGGCTCAGCTACGGGAATGCGCATTTCATTGCGATCTGCCGCTGTCTGGTGTCTCTTTCTGAAATAGCAGATCAGGTGAACCAGAATGATGATCATCAGGATGGCCAGGCTGGCCAGAGAGATGATAGCGCCTTCTCTTAGACCTACAGGCATGTAACTCATGGTGATCGTGTGCTGACCGGCAGGCAGATCGATGCTGACAAAGGCGTCAGCAAATGCTTTGGTCTCGGTAGGAATACCATTCACAGATACGGTCCAGCCCTCCTCATAAGGGATGGAAGTGAAGAGGATACCGGCCTTTTTTACATCGATGGTAGCCTGGATCTCAGTATCGCTGTAGGAAGTAACCACCAGAGGCTGCTCTCGCAGTTGAGCCATGGCTTCAGTATAATTGCCTTCCAGTAAGCGATAGATATTGACGCTGACCATCTTTTTATCTTCGCCGGCCAAAGTCACCTGTTCACCGGCGTGCATATATCCCAGATCCAGAACGAAATCGCGGTTTACATTGCTGTAGGTGGTGGACTTTTCTTCAAAAGTAGCTTTAATATTTTTGACAGAGAAATCCGTCAGAACACCGTAGTAATAGCCATCCTGACTGGCTGTAAAAGTATAGCTGTTGCTGTTACCGCTGGTCACCTGAGTGAAGAGGGTGTGAACGGAAGTAGTGTTGGAAACAAAGGAGTTCTGTACCTGAATGGGATTGGGATCCGTGTGATTCCATGTGGTAGCACCGCTGGGGATCATGAATCCCAAAGGCAGTACGTGGTCATTGCGATACAGATTAACTCCGTCACAAAGCTGAACCAATGTGGTCAGAGGTCCGTCGATCTCGTCGGTGGATAAAGTGTATTTTACGGACAACAGTGAGTGGATAAAAGGGGTAGCTCCCGTGAAGCTGTAAGCGTTGGTACTGCCTTCCATACCCAACTGCTTATAAATTTTAGTAATGGCAGCATTGGTAGTGGAAGAGAAGATGGAAGCAGAGCGGTAGTCAGCCCAGGAACCATCGTTCTTGGTCTTTTTCACAGCCTTTTCCATACGGAAGAAGTTACCGCCTTCTTCGTTGTCAGCCCACTGGGACAGAGCAACAAAGTTGTCTGTGTTTTTCAGATAAGCGGAGCGACCGGTAGTGGTGATACTGGTGATGCCCATGTTTAAAGTCATCTCCACAAATACCACCAGAAATGCTAATGTGGCCAGGCCGGGGGCAGACACTTTACGACGTTTGTACAGGTACAGGAAAAGTCCGTACAAGCCGATCAGGACGATATTGATATAGTACACATAAAAACGGATCTCAGGAGCATCTACTGTCTGCTCGCAAAGGAACAAAAAGGCGATGGCGCCCCAAAGGCTACCAACGATCTGAGCTACGGAAGCAGTG
>JAFYLG010000249.1 GCA_017537225.1 Lachnospiraceae bacterium | reverse complement strand
TACCATGCAGTACCTGAAACTGCATTACGCCTTGCAGCCTTGCAGGATTACCGCGCCTCTGCTGGCAGTAGCCTGCAAGCCCTGCTGATTGCTGACAAAGCACCCTTAGGCCACTAAAACATCTCAGGATCAGCGAATTTTTAGAAAAGTAGGGAGAATACAATGTCTCTATATGCGATCGGCGATCTGCACCTATGTCTGGGTGCGCCGAAGCCGATGGATATTTTCGGCGGCGGCTGGGTCGGCTATATGGAAAAGCTCAGATCCGGACTGTCCGTCATAAAACCGGAAGATACTGTGGTTTTACTTGGGGATTTATCCTGGGCGCTCAGCCTACCGGAAGCAAAAGAGGATTTTGCGTGGATCCATGATATCCCGGGACGAAAGATCATTCTGAAGGGAAATCACGACTACTGGTGGAGCACTGCGTCTAAATTCTACTCATTTTGTAGGGAGAATGAATTTTCGAACATGTGGATCCTCAACAATAACCATTACGAATATGACGGTTGGGCAATTTGCGGTTCGAGAGGATGGTTCTACGAAGAAAACAAAGGCGGCATCCATGACGAAAAAATACTCAAGCGCGAACTGATCCGTCTGGAAGCCTCACTTGTTTCAGCAGGGGAGAAACCCAAAATTGTATTTCTGCATTATCCGCCGAAGTATCACGGATATGAGTGCACACAGATCCTGGACCTACTGGAACGGTATCAGGTCAGTAAATGCTACTACGGACATTTGCATGGAGCAAGCCATCATCTTGCTGTTGAAGGCATTTATAACGGCATTGAATACCGACTGGCATCTGCGGACTATTTGGATTTTCATCCAATTCCCGTGCTTCCATAAAGAAATTAAAGAAAAGTGTGGACATTTTCCACTTTCTTTGTTAAAATAACTCGGATACAAAAAATAAATCCAAGGTCAACAGACCGACATAGGGAGGATACAAATAATGAATATCAAAAACATTGAAAAAAAGGGTAACGAGGCTACTATCACTGTCGAGATCGACAAGGAACTTATGGAGTCCGGTGTCAGCAAGGCATATCTGAAGGCTCGTAAGAGCATTATGATCCCCGGTTTCCGTAAGGGCAAGGCGCCCCGTAAAATGATCGAATCCATGTATGGCCCCCACGTCTTCTATGAAGATGGCCTTGAAGAGATCTTCCCTGAGGTCTATAAGTTTGCTGTTGTTGAGCAGGATGTGAAGGCCGTTGGCCGTCCCAGCCTTACTGACATGGACATCAGCGACGATGGCATCGTTACCATCACCCTGACCACTGAGACCTATCCCGAGGTCACCCTGGGTGACTATAAGGGTCTGGAGGTCGTCAAGCCTGAGGTCACCGTTACAGACGAGCAGGTCGAGAGCGAACTGAACCGCATGGCTCAGAACGTTGCTTCTACCGAGACTGTTGAGCGTGCCGCCCAGATGGGTGATACCGCTAACATCGATTTCGAAGGCTTCGACAATGGCATTCCCTTTGAAGGCGGCAAGGGCGATAACTTTGATCTGAAGCTGGGCTCCGGCACCTTCGTTCCCGGTTTTGAGGAGCAGGTCGTTGGTATGAGCGCAGGGGAGGAGAAGGACATTGATGTCACTTTCCCTGAGGACTATCAGAAGGACCTGGCCGGTAAGGCTGTTGTCTTCCATGTAAAGCTCAACAAGGTTACTGTTACCAATGTGCCCGAGATGGATGATGAGTTTGCTAAGGATGTCTCTGACTTTGACACGTTGGTTGCGCTGAAGGCCGACATCCGTGAAAAGGCATTGGAGAACGCCCAGAAGCAGGCTGACTCCTCCTTTGAGCAGGCTTGTATCGAAAAGGCCGCTGACAATGTCACTGTAGACATGCCCAACGCCCTGATCGAAGCCGAGTTGGATGCACAGATGGAGCGCTTCGGCTACCAGCTGCAGATGAGCGGCTATTCCATGGATGCATACGCAAAGATGATGGGTGGCGATCTGTCCACCATGCGCAACGCTTTCCGTGTAGGCGCAGAAAAGCAGGCCAAGATCAATGTCACCCTCACTAAGATCATCGAGACCGAGGGCATCACCGCTTCTGACGAGGATATCGAGGCCGAGATCGCAAAGCTGGCTGAGCAGTATCAGCTGGAGGTCGAAAAGGTCAAGGAAATGGTCCCCGTTGACGAGTTAAAGTCCAGCATCGAGACTCGCAAGGCCATCAAGGTGATCGTGGATGCTGCCGTTGCAGTACCTGCACCCAAGGATGAGGCTTAATTACGGAATAATTTCTGATTTTGATGGTTAATATGTTTCAAACCCTTGAAAGGAGACATTACCATGAGTTTTATCCCTTATGTAGTTGAACAGACCAGTCGTGGAGAGCGCAGCTATGATATTTTCTCCCGCTTGCTCAACGATCGGATCGTATTTTTATCTGAAGAAGTCAACGATACAACCGCAAGTCTGATCGTTGCTCAGCTTCTGTACCTGGAAGCACAGGATCCGGACAAGGATATCCAGTTCTACATTAACAGTCCCGGCGGCAGTGTGACTGCCGGCATGGCGATTTACGATACCATGCAGTATATTAAGTGCGATGTGGCAACGATCTGTGTGGGTATGGCCGCATCCATGGGCGCATTTTTGCTGTCCGCTGGTGCGCCCGGAAAGCGCCTGGCTTTGCCCAATTCTGAGATCATGATCCACCAG
>JAFYLG010000248.1 GCA_017537225.1 Lachnospiraceae bacterium | reverse complement strand
AGACAGACGTCCGATACCAGTCTTTAAATGAATGGTGCACAGATTGGAAACCAACAGCGCACGGTACAAACGCTCCTGATCGATGCCGTACGCTCTGGCATAGATGATCACAGGAATACTGGCGGTCATACCCTGATTGCCGCTGCCGCTGCAGATCACTACCGGCATCTCACAGCCATTCATACGGGCATCGGATCCGGCCGCAGCGTAAGCACGGGCCTTGACTTTGACATCATCTCCATAGGCAGCCAGCAACACTTTTCCTACGTTGGCTCCGTAAGAATTGCGCATCCCTTCCTCGGCGATGGCCATATTATACTGGATCTGACGGTCCAGAGTCGAGCGCACCCACTCCAAGTCTGCCTCATCGGCAAAGTGAACGATATCTTCTACATTTAAAATAGTAGGATCGATATCCACCACAGGGGCATCGGCGCAGGACTGGGGCTCTACCGGCAATTCTTTGCCATCCATACGAATGGTTACGATATTGGTATGAAAATCCACGATACGAACCGCCACTTTATGGTTCTCAGAATACACTCGCACTTCAATATCAAAGATATGGCCCCGCTCTACCGGCTCTACCTCGATGGGTGTAGCATCCAGATATGCTTTCATCTGAGCCTGTTGTTCTTCGGTCACCCGGGACAACACTTCCAGGCGACGAGAAGCATCGCCAGCCACAATACCGGCTGCTGCCGCTGCAGGGATCCCCTTCATACCACCGGTATTAGGCACGATCACACTCTTAACATTCTTGATAATATTGCCGCTGACCAGGATCCTCACGCGAATGGGCATTTCATTTAACACCTCACGGGCAGTGGCTGCCGCATAGGCCAACGCAATAGGCTCGGTACATCCCATAGCGGGAATCAGCTCATTCTTTAAGATCTGTACATAACCCTGATATAATTCGTTTCGGTTTTCCATAGACTTCTCTTTCGCTTCCTAGTATCACTTACGTTTTTATAGCTGTTACTTTTCCTGCATTTGAGCCGCTCTGGCTGCTTCTTTCTCCTCTTTCACACGCACTCGCAGTTCCTTAAAAAACTGCTTCATCAGACCGGCGCACTCTTCCTCAAGCACGCCGAAGGTGACCTTTACCTTGTGGTTCCAGCCATCCATCTCCAATAGGTTGATGATCGATCCGGCGCAACCGGACTTAGGACTGGGACAGCCGATGATCACCTCATCCATACGGCACTGCAGCAAGGCTCCCGCACACATCTGGCAGGGCTCCAATGTCACATACATGCGACAGCCTTCCAGTCGCCAATCCCCCTCTTTTTTGCAGGCCTTGCGAATGGCAATGACCTCCGCGTGAGCCAGGGTGTTGTGGTCGGTGGTGCGGCGATTGTACCCTCTGGCGATGATTTTATCATCGCGAACGATCACGCAGCCGATAGGGGACTCTCCTAAAGCATAGGCCTTTTTCGCCTGACGGATAGCCTCCCTCATAAATTTTTCGTCCTGTTTGCGCTCTCTGGGCGCAAAGTTATATTCTCCCAATCCCATGGTGCTCCTTAAAACAACACGGAGCCAATAACCGATCAGGTACTGTGTTCCGTGTTGTCATCGTTTCTATGTGTGATTACTTGGTTTTCTTGGCATTCTGCTCACGATACAGATTTTCTGCATCGGTAATGGTCGATGCCTGTCCGCTCTGCAGGATCACTACCAGAGCATCCAACTTGTCCTTCTGCATAAACTCTTTACCGATATGACTCTCATAATCTCTGCTCAAGCGGAAAGAATCTTCCTTGACCTGAGATGCTTTTTGCTGCAGCGCTGTCATGGTCTGTGCATGCTCTGCTTCCATCTGGGCGATCTTATCTCTGGTCCCTGCCGTGATCTCCTCGATAATGGCAGGCTTTACAGTATTTAAGAAGTGGGCCATGGCCTCATCCTTTTTCGCCTGCAGCTCTGCCTTTTGCTGCTCTTTTTCTGCCAGTTCCGTATCAAACGTGCTGAGATCGTAATGCTCCTCTGTACGTTCTCTCTTGATACCCTTTTGGATGGACTTCATCTTCTTTTTGTTCTTGGCGATCTGGCGACGGATCTGTCCTGCCTCCTGCAGTATCGCCAGATGTTTGTCTTTGGTCACATTGCCGATGGCAATATACAGACCACCAAACACCAGCGCGATCACCAGATAGATCAGGATCAGGATCCAGGTCTTAGGCTCTTTTACAAGCTGGAAGATACCATAAGGGATCGCCACAAAGCAGATGACAAAGGTCAGCAGCATGGTGGTCAATTCCTTCATGGTGCGAGGGAAGTACAAGGAATAATAAAAATGAGTATTGCAAAAACCAGGAACATGATTCTGCTTCAGCAGTCCTTTGACTTTATCCTTCATCTCCTTATTTTCAGCGATGTAAGGAGCCAGCTGACCCGCGATGCGTTCTTTCATGCTCTGCTGCTTGGCTTTTTCTCTCTTAGCCTTGATCTTCTTGATGGCATCCTGCACCTTAGTGATCTCACTATCATAGCGACGGGACAATTCATCCTGACGCTTCTTGATGGTGCTGTTGACCTGATCCTCCACAGCCTTCTTCTCAGCAGTCAGCGCCTTGGCCTGCTTTTTCTCCTGCTGATCCAGCTCATTCTTGCGAACCTGAGATGCTTCTAACTGCAGTAGCGCCTCCTTGGCCTCTTTTATCAACAAAACATTACCGGCAACGGTCTTTTCATTGGTATTTTCCATAGCCCCTCCTTATCTTGACTAAAGAGTATGTATCTCAACATAGGCCGGCCAAAAGCCCCCACCTTTGACCAGCTTTTCACCCTATGTATCTATAGTAAAAGTATAGCAGTGCCAGGCTTGTTTGGCAAGTTTTTATTATTGCGTTCCCGCCTTTAAAACGTTCAAAAACCTTTGTCGATCCGGCTCTAAACACTGTAGATTTCGTATCTTTTCCGTGCTGCGGGCCGGGATCCACGCCTTGTTGGAATTAAAATAATAATTGATCTGCTTCCAATATTTCTCCGGATACAAAAAGCGGATGTACAAATAGCGATGATCCTCCTCTGTCAACGGCAAGATCCGATCGTACTCTTTTAGCATTTTGTGGCCGATCCGACAGTCAAACCCCTGCTTCTCCATGGCCTTGCGCATCAAATAATAGAGATCCGACACCTGAATGCCCCGGGTCATTGCCATAAAATCCGTTACCATGGCAAACTCCCCATCGAACAAAATATGGTGATGACTATACTCTCCATGGCAGAGATAGCTATGCGCACAAGGTTCTCCCTTCTGCCCTGTCTCCTGTTCATCTAACGTCGTCACCGTGCCCTTCTCCTCCCACAGTTCCAACAAACGCTGGGCCTCCATCGCCTGCTCATAATATGCAGAAAATGTTTCCATCATCGCCAGTTCAAACTCTGATTTATGACGAACCTTTCGGACAAAATTGCGGGCCCGCCGCAACTCCGCATTATGGCGGACGTATTCTTTCAGCAAGCTGTCTTCCCGGGAAAATGATCCATCATCCACCTGCCGCAGACCTTTATGTAGCTGAGCCAGCATACGAACTCCGCACAACACCTCTTCTTCCACCGTCAGATCGCATTCCCTGCCACCGTTCCACTCTTTGACCACATAAGGTGTCTGGTCACTGTCTACGGAGATCCACTGGCCCTCCCGATTGGGGATCACACGATCCACCGCCACCCCGGTCAACTCCTCCAGCCTGGCCAACACCTGCTGCACCTGCTCCATCCGACTCTCTGTCCCTCGATATTCCTTCAGCAAACGGCATCCCTGCCTGGTCTCGCAGAGCACCGCACCGCGCACTCGACTGGTGCGGATGATATCTAAGTCATACTGCTGTAATACATCAGTGCCTCTCTCATTCACGATCTATCTCCTCCTGGTCATGGGTCCAAGTTTTCAGCTAGTCACATCTTATGTATTGGAGGAGGGTTTTATTCCGTTCCAAAAAGATGATCGCTGCACGAGATGACCATCCCCTGTTCTATCAAAAACTAATGCTTGACTTTTTCGCTTTGTCGTGGTAAATTATTAAATGGATGTTCCAATTACTTCCAATCATAGCATAAAGGTCTTCGTCTCTTGCTTCGCGCGAGGGGTGAGGGCTTTTTTAATGGAAAAAGGCTATCATTTCAGCACAAGCTGAAGCGATAGCCTTTTTATAGCATATGTTCTAACCATTCTTCGATCTGAGTCATCAAGCTTATAGCCATGGCCGCCACATGGGCGCCATATCCTCTCACACGAAATTCCATACGACGTCCAAACGTACAGATCCAATTCTCCTGATTCTCCTGCTCCGAATCTTCCTGCCATACCAGTGTAGCCTTCTCCTGAACCAAATCCTTTAAAAATCCCCGATAACAACAATTCAACTCCGGTAGGCGAGCATAATCCATAGGCCGCATCACCGAAGATTCCTTTGGCAATTGGATGGCCTCACTGCGGTGCAGGATCTCTCCAACAAATTGAGAACAAAAGAATTTGTAACGACGCTGAAACGGAATATTCAACTGACACAGCATCAATCCAATGATATTAAAATGGTAGCGATCCGCATCACGAATGATCCGATGAACCTCTTCCTTCGCTCGATCATAGACCGCCTCCGTCACCTGTAATTCATACAAGGCACATGGAATATGGGAATGCTTCTTGTAAAATCCCCGGTGAAAGGACTCCTGACAGGGCCCCGCAGGAAACATAGTCTCACCATTTTTGCGCGCTGAGCTATAGACCGATGACAGATTCTCGTCAAAGCAAATGGACGCATGAGTATACATGTCACCAGTGATCAGATATACAATATTGGATAAAAATGTTCCTGACCGGGTCAACAACACATACAGTTTCTTCATAAGTATCTCTCCGTGTATGTCATCATTTGCACTCGGCACATCTGTGTCAGGCGGGTATATACATACGAGTGTATTTATTCCCGCACCTTGCCTTTACGGCCACAGATCACGACCATTGCCGCACCGATCAGGAAAATAAACAGAGAGATAAACTGGGAAGTAGACAAACCACCCACTGCGCCACGGGGATCATTGCGCAGCAGTTCGATCAGGGTACGGCCCACGCTGTAAAACATCAGATAACAGCCACCCACCTGACCGTCGCCCTTGGCTCTCTTAGCGATCCACAACAGTGCCAGACAGTGTAAGAAGTCTGCACCACTGGAGATCAACTGGGTAGGGATCAGCTTCACGCCATTGGGAGCGATCATAGACTCGGTAAATACGATATGGAACCAGCCATCGGTCTCTCTGCCATAGCAGCAGCCTGCCAGCAGACAGCCGATACGACCAAACGCCTGTCCCAATGCCACAGAAGGCATTACCAGGTCAAAATATTGAAGAAAATGAATTTTTTTCCTCCTACAGTACAGGATGGCACCGATGATACCACCGATGATACCACCGTACACCACAAAACCATTGCCGATATCCAGCATTTGAGAAGGATCTTCGATGATGGAGGGCAGTTCTACGATCCAATACAGGATCTTGGCGCCTACCAGGCCCAGACCGGCACCCCACATACCGATATTGAATACATGGTCCGAATTCAGCCCCAGCTTAGGCGCGCGCTTTTCTGCCAGCACAATACCTGCAATGATGCCCAGGGCGATCATCAGGCCATAGCCATAGATATCAAAAGAACCGATAGAAAATAAAATTGGTTTCATGTCGTTGTATTACCTCATTTCTTATGTCTGCATTGATTTTTTCTGTCATCACAATACGCAAAGATTCACACATCTCTCAGCGCTCCGTGTTCTAAATTGACCCGGCCAAGCAGGTACTCTTTGTTATTGCAGGAGGGGTCTTCCAGCACCAGTTGCAGCAATCCATTTAACACCACTCCCATGTGAGGACCGGGCTTCATCCCGGCAGCGATCAAGTCGCGACCTGTCACTGCCAGATCCTTCAACGTCAGGCAGTCGCCATCTCTTAAAATCTCCGCTGCGATGTCTGCGATGTCTCCCAACTCTGGCAGGATCAACGCCTTGGCATAGTCGCTCTTACCCATAGTATCGGCCACGCACACCATGATAAAGTCAGGAAACAGCTCCTCACCGATGGTGCTCATAGCCTTTCGCACATCCTTCTTGGTGGAGTTGATGCGCCAGTTGTGCCAGCGGATCAATTTTACCACCCGATCAATGGTATAATTATCGTATTTTAAGCCACGCAGAAATTTCTCTGCCCACTTGGCACTCTCTGAAGCGTGCTTATAAAAATGATCCAGTCCCTCTTCATCCCGATATCCGGTCCACACTTTGGAAACATCATGAAGCAGCATGGTCATGCGCAGCACCAGATCTTCCGGTACTGCCTCTACCGTTTTCAAAGTATGCATACCAACGGTATAACTATGGAAACGACTGCTCTGAGGATACTCCATCATGGTATCAAACTCCGGCAGGATCACCTTGGTGATACCAGTCTCATATAACACACGAAAATATCCGGGATTCTTAGAAAGCAGCAGCTTATTTAACTCGATCTGGATCCGCTCTTTACTGATCTTGTCCAGAGTAGGGGCCAACTCGGAAATGGCATCCAGAGTCTCTTTATCAATAGAAAAACCCAGCTGAGCACTGAATCGCACGGCGCGCATGATACGCAGGGCATCCTCTCCAAAACGCTCTCTGGCACGACCCACACAGCGGATCACGCCCCGCTGCAGATCACCGATGCCATCAAACTCATCCACAAGACCATCCTTATCATTGTAGGCCATGGCGTTAATGGTAAAATCACGACGCTTCAGATCCTCCACCAAACTGCGGGTAAAGGATACGCTGGTAGGATGACGTCCATCCTCATAATCACCATCCAGTCGGTAGGTGGTCACTTCATATCCCTCATCCCCATCCATGATGGTCACAGTCCCATGCTGGATACCCGTATCAATGGTGCGGCGAAAGAGCGCCTTGACCTCGTGAGGCAGGGCCGATGTGGTGATATCCCAGTCTCCGGGCTCACGGCCCAGGATACAGTCGCGGACACAACCGCCTACGATATATGCTTCATAGCCAGCCTCCTGCAACCTGGCAATAATACGAGCCGCTGCCGGGGGCATGGTGATCCGATACGAATCACAACCAAAACCTGTCAGCAAATTTTTCTGTATTTCAGACATGGGACACCTCCTTTTCAAGATATTTGTGCATGTTTAGTATAAACAAAACCCCGCAAAAACACAAGCCCCATCTTGGCAGCCCGACTTGTGAAAACTTATCTTTGGATTCTGTTTCCTTCCCTTGCAATCCTTCTTTCTCTCCTGTATAATACATTTGGTAATACCTATTTTGATCATTTCCACGGAGGAAATCACAGATATGGATCCATCCAACACGCCCACAAGCTCAGCTTTCGATATATCTGCCTTATGTTCTGCCAAGTTGCAAAGCACGGAAAAAATCAGGCTGGCTCTGCAGATCTGCCATGAAGCTCACCTGGGCCAGACCGACAAGGGTGGCACACCCTATATCTTTCATCCCATCCACCTGGCTGAACAGATGGAGACGGAGGATGAGATCTGTACCGCCCTGCTCCACGATGTCCTCGAAGATTCTCACTATACCATAGAAGATCTGCGCCAGGCCGGTTTTTCTGAAACCGTGCTGGAAGCACTACATCTACTGACACATGCCCCTCAGGTTCCCTACATGGAATATGTGCTGGGTACAAAGGTGAACCCTCTGGCCCGCAAAGTAAAACTGGCCGACCTTACCCACAACAGTGATCTCAGCCGACTGCGCCACCCTTCTCCTTATGACTATACCTCAAAATCTATAGAGCGTACCACAAGAAGGCTTTATATATGTAAAGAAAAGCTCGATAGCATAAATAAAGAAGAAAATACAATCAATAAAAATCATCTTT
>JAFYLG010000247.1 GCA_017537225.1 Lachnospiraceae bacterium | reverse complement strand
ATGAAGAACTTTGCCGCTATCTTTGATAGCAGCTCCACCTTAGGTAAGCAGTTCTGGGATGTATTGAAGTGGACTCTGGTATGGGCCTTCTTTGCAACGTTCTTAAACTTCTTCCTGGGAACCTTTATGGCGATCATCATCGATCGTCCTACCACCCGCTGTAAGGGCCTGTGGCGCACCATTCTGTCTATCACTATCGCTGTGCCTCAGTTTGTATCCCTGCTGATCATTCGTACCATGTTCCAGGACAATGGTGCTGTCAATACAGTACTGCAGAATCTGGGCTTCCTGGATAAGGCCGCTCATGAGACTCTGCCCTTTATGACAGATGCTACCTGGGCTCGCGTGCTGCTGATCGTAGTAAACCTGTGGGTAGGTATTCCTTATACTGTAATGCAGGTGACCGGTATTCTGAAGAATATCCCTCAGGATCAGTATGAGGCTGCCAGAATCGATGGCGCCAATGTAGCACAGCAGTTTATTTACATCACTCTGCCCTACATGATCTTCGTTATGACCCCTTACCTGATCACCCAGTTCACCGGTAATATTAATAACTTTAACATTATTTACCTGTTGACCGGTGGTGGTCCTACCTATGTAGGCGACTCGGCAGGTCAGACAGACTTGCTGGTAACCTGGCTGTACAAGTTGTCGGTAGACAAACAACAGTACAACCTGGGTGCGGTTATCGGTATTTTCACCTTCGTGGTACTGTCTATCGTAGCACTGGTGACCTACCGCAGTTCCGGCTCCTACAAGAATGAGGAGGGATTCAAATAGTGGCGAAGCAGAAAACAAGCTCTATCAGAGCAAAAAGAATTACTTCGGATATTATTGTACATATCTTCCTGGTGATCGTGGCCATCATTTGGCTGATTCCGTTTATCTGGCTGGTAGCACACAGTCTGCGTGCCGGAAGCACTTCCATGTTCAGCGCCACCTTCTTACCGAAGCAGTACACTTTCGATAACTACATCAAGCTGTTTACAGAGACTTCTACCATGAACTTCCCTCGTATGTTCATGAACACCTTTGTGATTTCTATTTTCAGCTGTCTCATCAGCACCTTCTTCGTACTGGCTGTTTCTTACTGTACCAGCCGTGTAAAGTGGAAGATGCGTAAGCCTTATATGAACATGGCCATGATCATCAACCTGTTCCCTGGATTCATGTCTATGGTGGCTATTTACTTCCTGTTAAAGGCTATGGGCCTGACAGAGGGTAGCAACATCCCCATCGCACTGGTGATCTGTTATTCTGCAGGTGCCGGTACCGGTTTCTACGTAATGAAGGGTTATATGGATACTATTCCGGTAGCTCTGGACGAGGCCGCTATGCTGGATGGCTGCACCCGTTGGCAGATTTTCACCAAGATCACCCTGCCTCTTTGCAAGCCCATGATTGTATACCAGATCATCACCGCATTTATGGGCCCCTGGATGGACTTCATCTTTGCCAAGATCATCGTTCGTGCTGAGGCTAAGTACTACACCGTATCCATCGGTCTGTACCGTATGCTGGAGATGGAGTATGTTAACAACTGGTTCACTCGCTTCTGTGCCGGTGCTGTAATGGTGGCCATTCCGATCACCATCCTGTTCATCATCACTCAGAAGTTCTACCAGGAAGCTATGGCTGGTTCTGTAAAGGGTTAATAAGCTATGAAAAAGTACATGACAAGATGGCTGTGCCTGCTGTTATGCGGCCTGCTCCTTGTAGGTTGTGCTTCCAATGGAACTGAGAATTCAGAAACTACCGCCCCTGAAGTTTCAGGGGCGGTTGGTGATTCTCAGGGTATCCTGGATCCCAACCCTGGTGAGGCAGACCTGACGGAGGCAGCCTTAGCCAAAATCAAGACATTGGGCACATGTCCCGATGATAATTATCGTACCTGGTACGAGATTTTTGTGTATTCCTTCTGCGATTCTGATGGCGATGGCATCGGTGATTTTCAGGGTGTGATCTCCAAACTGGATTATCTGCAGCAAATGGGGATCACCGGCATCTGGCTGATGCCTATCCATCCCAGTACATCCTACCACAAATACAACGTGGGAGATTACTATGCCATCGATCCTCAGTATGGCACTATGGATGATTTTGATGCCTTTATGGCTGAGTGTGAGAAGAGAGACATCCATGTGATCCTGGATCTGGTGGTAAATCATACCGGTTATGATCATGAGTGGTTCCAGACAGCCATGAATTATATCAAGGCTCTGCCGGAAGGGGCCCAGCCTGATGTAAATGAGTGTCCCTATGTGGATTACTATGTATTTAATCAACAGGGTGGATCCGGATATCGCATTATCAATGGCAGCAAGGGCTGGTTCTACGAGGGAATGTTCTCTCCGGACATGCCGGATCTGAACTTGGCTAATGAAAATGTTCGTGCTGAGATCACAGACATTATGAAATTCTGGTTGGATAAGGGGGTAGCCGGTTTTAGATTGGATGCGGCCAAGGAGTTTTACTCCGGCACCACTACCAAAAATGTGGAGGTCCTCAATTGGCTTCAGACTACCGCTACCTCTCTGAAAGAGGATTGCTATCTGGTAGCAGAGGTGTGGGATACCTTCCAGACCATCACCGATTTCTATGCCAGTGATATCACCAGCATCTTTAACTATGCCTTTGGTGGTGTCAGCGGCAAGATTCCTGAGGTACTGCGAGGCGCAGGTAATTCTGCCAAGGTAAACACATATGCCACTGCTCTGCAGAAGGCAGATACTGCCTATCGCGGTAAGAATGCCGACTATATCGATGCTCCTTTCTTAAGTAATCATGACTGTGGACGAATCGCCGGATTTGTATCCCGCGATGAGAACAAGGCCAATATGGCCGCCGCTATGAACATCCTCATGAGCGGCAGCTGCTTCATCTATTATGGCGAAGAGATCGGTATGGTTTCCGGCGGAAACAATGATCCGTCTCTGCGTGCTCCGATGTACTGGAATGCTGCCCGTGACAACGGCACTACCAGTTTGCCTCCTGAGTGCACTTTGCCTGAGGAATACCCTTTTGGCAGTCTGGAAGAGCAGAGGAAGGACGACAGTTCCCTCTATAATTACTACCGTCAGGTCATTGCTATCCGCAACAGCCTGCCTGTGATCGCCCGTGGTGCTATCACGGCAGAGACTGCGTTAAATAAGGATTGCATCAGTGCTCAGCGCAAGACCTGGGGTGAGGAGGAGTGTATTATCCTCATGAATATCAACCCCGAGGCAGCGCAGGTGGATCTGTCCGCCTACACTGACTGGACCACGGTCGCCAGCTTATCTGCCGACGGCAATGCTGTGACCATGGAGGGAACCGCTTTGAATATGCCCGCCTATGGCGTGGTGATACTGGTTCCTGCAAAATAAGTTTTATGTATGGAAAGGAGACTCCCATGGAGAGAGTCGAAGCACCAAAGAGTGGTGGAATGAATCGAAATACGCTGAGAACCTGGGGCCTGCTGTTTTTGACCTTGGGCATCATGGGTCGCAGTATTTTGCAGAATCGTCTGTTGGGGCTGGGACAGATCTCAGGCAATCAGCTGATGGATCTGATGAATGCCTCGGACGAAGCCATGATTTTTGCCACTATCGCCCTGGTTTTGCAGGTATTAGAGACTTGTGCTGTGCCTATCTTTAGCTTTTTGCTGGTGGATGGTTTTAAGCACACCTCTGATTTTAAGAAATATATTCTGCGTGTGGCAGGGGTAGCTGTTGTCAGTGAGATCCCTTACAACCTGGCAATGAGCGGCAAGTTGATCGATATGAGTACCCGTAACCCGGCGTTTGGTCTGGTGTTGGCACTGATTGCTTTGTATTTCTATAAGAGATATGAGGAGAAGAGTCGTCAGAATACCACGGTCAAGCTGATGGTGACTCTGGCTGCCATTATCTGGACAGCCATGCTGCAGGTGGATATGGGCATCTGTATTGTATTTATCTGTGCCATCGTATGGAGATTCCGTCACAACACCATGTTCCAGAATCTCTCCGGTGCGACTGCATCCATGATCTGCAGTCTGGTGTCTCCCTTCTTTATGGCAGCTCCCATGGGCTTTTTGCTGGTTCACTTCTATAATGGGGAGAAGGGGGCCGAAAGTCGCCTGGTCAACTATCTGGCCTATCCCGTGATCTTATTGGTGGTGGGAGTAATAGGAATGTTGGCTTTGTAGGGAGTCGATGCGTTGCCAATCATAATGAAATAAGAAATGTATAAGAACATGTCGATGGACTGTCTGATAACGGATGGTATCATCGACATGTTTTTTGATTGCACATGATAAGTTTTTAAAAACCGTTGCAAATCGTTTCGAACATGGTATACTAAAGATAGTAGATTCCAAAAGGAGAAATAATATGGTAAGAATTATTACTGACTCTGCATCGGATTTTGAACCCCAGGAATTTGAAGCTTTAGGCGTTGACTATGCTTCCCTGTATGTGTATTTCGGTGACGAAGAATATAAAGAAAATGTGACTCTGACTAAAAATCAGTTTTATGAAATGCTGCAGGAGAAAAAGATGGCTCCCCGTACTTCTCTGCCTTCTCTGCATGATATTGAGTGCCTGATGAAAGATGCTATGGAAGCCGGCGATGAGATGGTGATCATCCCCATTTCTTCCGGTTTGAGCGGCACTTGTCAGAGCTTTGCTACCGTGAAAGATATGTTGGAGTACGATGACTGCTATATCGTAGATAGCCTGACCGGTACCGGTGGTGTACGTCTGCTGGTAGAGTACGCTGTGAAACTGCGTGATCAGGGCAAGTCCGGCAAGGAGATCGCCGATGCTGTGGCCAAGATGCGCAGCCGTGTGACTCTGTATACCGTAATGGATACCCTGGAGTTCTTGATGCGTGGAGGCCGTATTTCCAAGTCCAGCTATGTGGTAGGTACTCTGGTAAATATCAAGCCTATCATGCATGTAAACCTGGAAGGCAAGCCCGAGATCCCCGCTAAGGTCCGCGGCATGAGAAAGGGTATCGATTTCTGTTGCAAGATGATCACTGAGACCCCTCCGGATCCGGAGTTCCCTGTAACTGTCATGTACACCTATGATCGTTCCAATGGTGAAAAGCTGGCAGAAGCGCTGCGTGGTCTGGGACATGAAGTGTCCGATGATCGCATCGTGCCGGTAGGTGCTGTGGTGGGAAGCCATATTGGACCCAATGCTT
>JAFYLG010000246.1 GCA_017537225.1 Lachnospiraceae bacterium | reverse complement strand
CGTTGCAGCCTCAGACTTATATGGTAGTTATCGAACAGAACACCGGACATGTGGCCGCTTTGATCGGTGGCCGCGGTGAAAAAACGACCAGTTTGAGCTTGAATCGCGCCACTCAGTCTAAACGTCAGCCAGGTTCTACCTTCAAGGTATTATCTGCGTTTGCCCCTGCTTTGGATGTCTGCGATGCCACACTGGCCACTACCTATTACGACGAATACTATGATTATTACGGTCAAACCGTCAGCAACTGGTGGAGAGGCGACGATATTGACTATTATGGAGGTTATGGCTCCATCCGAGAAGCGATCATCTACTCTTCCAATATTTTGGCTACCCGCTGTTTGATGGAAACGGTTACTCCTGAGTTGGGTATGCGTTATCTTAAGAACTTTGGTTTTACTACCATGTCCGATGAACATGACATCGGTCTCACCCTGGCTTTGGGAGGTATTTACAACGGTGTCACTAATATGGAACTGACTGCTGCCTATGCTGCTATCGCCAATCACGGTACCTATATCAAGCCCATATTCTACACCAAGATTTTGGACAACAACGGCAAAGTACTGCTGAACAACGAACCCGAAAAAAAGCAGGTCATCCAGGAAGAAACAGCATGGTTGCTGACAGAAGCCATGCGCGACGAGACTTACATCCACACCCAATACTACCGTGGTGAAAATGGTGAAAAAGCAGTCAACTCCAGTGGCCTGGACATGAACTTTGATGGCATGTATGTAGCTGGTAAGAGTGGTACCACTTCCAGAACCCGTGATATTTGGTTCACTGGTTTTACCCCTTATTATACCACTACTATCTGGTGTGGATATGATGACGGTACTTTTATGGAAGATTTGGATACCGGCAGTTTCCACCGCAAGATCTGGCGTAATGTAATGCAGCAGATCAACGCCGGTAAACCAAACCCTGGTTTCCCCATGCCAGACACTATCAAAAAAGTAGAGATTTGTAATCTCTCTGGTCTTTTGGCTATCGAAGGGGTATGCGATATGGATCCAGAAGGCACTACCGTACGTGAAGAATATTTTTCCCGCGATACTGTTCCTACTGAGTACTGTACCCATCACATCACTTTGACCGTATGCAATGAAAGCGGACAGATGGCTGGCTATGGCTGTCCCCTTGAGCAACAGGTAGATCGTGTATTCCGCATCTTACCCAGTGATTCCGAATGTATTACCGCTGACACGCCTTACGCTCTGCCTCGCGATTTTATGGATGGCAATGTATGTCATATCCATTCCGGTGGCATTTATCCTGAAGGAGAGGATCTCTGGTGGGCCGGTACAATGGTCGTGCCAGAAACTTCTGAAGAAGATGATTTGGACTCCTATACCGAAGCAGAATAGACTTTTTGCATCTCTGTAATATCATACCGGCTGATCCTGCATTGCATAAGCAATTGCAGAAATCAGCCGGTATTTTTTCCTCTCTATTCTTCTATTTTTTATGAAGGGAAACACATTCTTCGCTTATTTCTTCATCTTTGGTTCAAAAATCAATGCTGCCAGATAACTAAAGACCAAAGCAGCCGCAATACCGCCAGAGGCACTGGTCAATCCACCTTTAAATATTCCCAGGACCCCTTCTTCTGCCAAGGCCTTTGACACTCCCTTCCACAAAAGATTACCAAATCCCAACAGTGGCACAGTGGCACCGGCACCGGCCCATTCTGCAAAAGGCTGATATATCCCAATGGCGCCTAACACCACACCGGTGCATACCAGTGTCACCATAATACGTCCCGGCATCATCTTCGTCTTATCCATCAAAATCTGAGCCAGTGCACAGATGACACCTCCTACCAAAAACGCTTTGATATAGTCCATATTTTTTTCTCCTTCGATTTTTGATCCATAATCATCACTTACATCGACTTCCTTTATCTTTATGGCACTTCACCTTGCTATGTCACATTAGTGTTTCTACCACGACTGCATGGGCGATGCCTGGAATACTATTTCCCTCGTTGAAACTGGTAGTAGACAAAAGTGCTCCCGTAGGAACAAACAGCACACGCCGCCATTCCCCCGTCTGGATCTTTGGTAGTACATATCCGCAAAATGTCACCGCAGAACAGCCACATCCACTTCCTCCGGCGTGAGTATCCTGATCCTGATCACTAAATATTTTTACACCACAGTCCATATGACGTTCTGAAATGTCACATCCTTTACTGCGCAAAAAATCCACCAGAATTTCAGACCCAATGGTTCCCAGATCACCGGTGATGATCTGGTCATAATCCTCTGGCGCCCGCTCAAAATCCTGCAGATTCTGCCAGATGGTATCCACCGCCGAAGGGGCCATGGCTGCCCCCATGTTCATAGAGTCTTTGTATCCCATATCAACGATTTTTCCCGGTGTCATACCAGTGATTTTTGCCATCCCCCCCTGTTTTCCCAGTACTACCGCGCCGCATCCGGTGACGGTCCATGTGGCTGAATAAGGTCTCTGATTCCCATATTCCAGTGGAAAGCGAAACTGTTTCTCGGCACTGGCAAAATGACTGGATGCCAAAGCCAATGTATAATCTGCATTATCGCCGTCTACAAAGGAGGCTGCTAATCCCATAGCCTCACCCATGGTAGAACAAGCACCATACAAGCCCAGCACAGGAATCTGCAAATCTACCGTACCGAAAGATGTAGCAATCAACTGCCCTAACAAATCACCGGCAAAAAGGTATCGTACCTGGTTACGCGTCACCCCTGATTTTTCCAACGCTCGTTCTGCCGCCCGCTTCTGCAGCGCGCTTTCCGCTGCCTCCCAGTTATCAGTGCCACACATGGGATCCTTCTCAATTTCATCAAAAAACTGTCGCAGCGGTCCCTGACCCTCTTTTTCTCCTACGACGGAAGCCGCCCCCAAGATCCTGGGAGCCTGTTCAAAGCGTATACTCTGTTTTCCTTGCTGCATGATCCTATTCTCCTGTCTGTTGTTCTGATTCTTTTTGCCTGCGTTGATATCTTCTGCATCGACCCTTTTACAGACATCTATTCTGCAGGGATTCATTCTGCATTTACTATGTACAAAAATTGCCAAAGTATACGATCTCCTCATCAGACCAACAAAAACTTATTGGTCTATCATATATAGACCTTGACGTTTCAGTCAATTCATGATAGACTCACTATGTGGTCTATTATAGATAAACCAATATATTCTTTGTACAATGCGTTGAATTCACAAAGATCCCCCTCAACGTTTACCAGGAGGTCCCCTATGGATGATATGAAATTAGGAGCTATCGAATCCCGCTTTGCCAATATGATCTGGGAGCATGAACCCATTCCTTCCGGCGAACTGGTCAAGTTATGCGCCGACCAATTGCAGTGGAAAAAGTCTACCACCTACACTGTACTGCGCAAGCTGTGCGATCGTGGCATTTTTCAAAATCAGGATGGCGTTGTCACTTCTCTGATCTCCCGCCAGGATTTTTATGCCAGACAAAGCGAACAGATCGTCAATGAAACTTTTGAAGGCTCTCTCCCCGCTTTTGTAGCCGCATTTACCCGCAGACAGACTCTGTCCGACCAGGACATTGCCGAACTACAGCGTCTTATCGATGAACATAGGAGGTAACACCATGTTGTACCGTATCTTTTCTCAGGTCCTGTCCATGAGCCTGACCGGCAGCATTGTGGTCCTGTTTGTGCTGCTGGCTCGATGGGTCCTCAAAAAATCCCCCCGTATCTTTTCTTACGGACTATGGGCGATCGTTCTCTTTCGTCTGTTGTGCCCTGTTGCTCCTGTCTCAGAGCTTTCCCTCTTGAATTTATTGTCGGATCCCATTTATTCTCTGCAATCGCAAAAAGATCAGGCGTTTCAGTCCCATCCGGAATATATCGTGGATCATGATATGATGGCTCAAACCCCCGTTCTCATTCCCGACAGCACCACTCATGCAGACCCCTTATTAGAATCTGTACCCTATGCGACCTACGATATCTCCTCTCCACGCGTCAATGCCATCCGCCTGGGCTCCATCCTATGGATAACAGGATCTATCTCATTGCTGGCCTACAGCCTTCACACTCTGTGGCAGCTACATTGTCAGCTGAAGACTGCAGTGCCTCTGCGGGACAACATCTATCTGGCGGACTATATCACCACTCCTTTTGTGTTGGGTCTCCTTCGTCCTAGGATCTATCTGCCCTCTTCTTTGCCAGTGGAGCAGCAGTCCTATATCCTGCTTCACGAGCAACACCATATCCGTCGACTGGATCATCTGTGGAAACTGATAGCCTTTGTCACTCTGTGTATTCACTGGTTCAACCCTCTGGTATGGTTAGCTTTTGTACTGGCTGGCAAAGACATGGAAATGAGCTGTGATGAAGCGGTACTGCGACGCATGGGCAATCGTATTCGTGCAGATTACTCTGCCTCCCTGCTGACCTTGTCCACAGGACATCGAATCTACGCTGCCATGCCCTTAGCCTTTGGCGAAGGCGACACCAAAGATCGCATTCGTCATGTCCTTGCCTGGAAAAAGCCTCGCACCTGGATCGTAATTGTAGCGCTTCTCACCTGCCTGGTTTTGGCGATTTCTCTATCCACAGATCCCAGTTGCAAGTCCGATCTCTTCGGAGCCCGTTACAGCGTCAAAGAGATCCTCTACGATGCCCCGCAGTACAGTTTCACCTACACCGTAGATACTGCTCCAGAGTTTACCATCACCTCCGACCACGTGCTTTTGATCCGCGATTATGTGGATTTGAAAGCAGACCAGACAGATGCGACTGATCAATGGCAAACTATCAACGGACTGTATGAGGTGGATTACTCTCGTCATGAGTTATACGCGTTCTTCGAATCTCTGTACTGCAATGTCCACGAAAGGCTGGATCAGGTCAAACGAATTTACCGGGCCGAACCATTTAATGTCTCTGCCTCCATCTTTTACCTGGTAATGGAAACTAAAAACGGAGATATTCTGTTAGCTCAGGGCTACGGCAGAGAGGGAGAAGAAAACCAACATATCCGCTGGTTATTCCAACTGGAACAGCAAAGTGGTTCCTACGAATTGGACGTAATGTGTCAGGCACTAAAAGAAACATACGGCCAAAGCGCAGTATACTTTTCTCTCTATCAATGTGACACCACCCCTGATACCATATTGCTGGGATTTCAGGTCGGCACAGGCGATTCGAAAGGTCCCAGTGCAGTAGGTTACGCAGCATTTCACTATGATAAAGCCACCGACAACTATCTCCTGGCTCACAGCGAGGTACTGCCCTACCAGGTTACCGGCCTCTATCCTGTCAAGCTAACATCAGAAACCTGTTATGATACGAATTTGCAGATCATTCTCTCTACCCGGGAAGATCTTCATGCAGTGCGCATCGCCAGCAACCGCCCGGACACCAAAAACTTTCAGATGGAAAAAGCCATCTATAATGAAACCGGAGGGCCGGCCATGTATGTATTTGAATGTCCTGATACTCTGACTCTTCAAACACTGGATATCAAATATATTTATGAAGAAACTGACAACAAACCATTGGACAGTATTTCGCCCCTTTTCCATCTTATTTTTCATTTAGTACCTGAGGATTCTGAGGAAAGTACTCTGGGAATTCCTACTCTGATACTAAAATCAAAACATGAATTTCAATTTTCTTATGATATGTTGTCCTCTTATCTTCCCTACGGTATGTACACAATACGAGGAAACATCCTGACTGCCATCACCTATGATGGACAATATCAATATCGTTTTGAAATCATAAATGGAGACACACTACGCTTCCTGCAGGACGGCATTTCTGATGTGTCACTGATCGATGAACGATTAGGCACCGCGATCCACGATGGAGATCTTTTTGTTCGTGAAGACGCTCCCTACACATAACCATATCTTTTATTCCATGCAATTATTTTGCTGTGGACAAAAAAATTGTGCTCCCATACCCAAAATCTTTTAGATTCTTGGATATAGGAGCACATAAAATTTACATATAGAAAATACGATAAATATCCTCTACATTTTTTTCAATAGTACGCTTCCTCTATATCAGCTATATCGACTGTACCGCCCTTCTCAGGCAAACACACCATCAGCCAACAACACTTCCGCATATCTCACTCCTGCCATGGCATCCGGAGCATAGAAATCTGCACCGATCCGATCGGCGTACTCCTGCGTCAGTACTGCGCCGCCCACCATGACTTTCACCTGGGGACACTGTTCTCTCAAAAGTCGAATGGTCTCCTCCATGTACACTACCGTAGTGGTCATCAGGGCACTGAGGCCAACCATAGGCGCACCGGTCTCTTTCACAGTATCTACCACCACCTGAGGCTCTACATCCTTACCCAGATCAATGATCTCGTAGCCATAGTTCTCTAACAGAGCTTTGAGAATATTCTTACCAATGTCGTGGATATCCCCTTTGACCGTGGCAATAACGATTTTCCCTTTCTTCTGCTGAGTCTGACCGGACTTAGCAAAATACTCTCGGATCACTTCAAAGGCAGCGCCTGCCGCATCCGCACTCATCAACAGCTGTGGTAAAAACAGGGTGCCTTTCTCAAACTTTTTCCCCACCGTATCCAGCGCAGGGATCAACTGACCATCGATGATCTCCAAGGGGGACATGGTGGACAGCAATTTCTGGGTCAGACCTTTGGTCTCTCCCGACAATCCCTTTTCAATGGCATGACGAAGTGGCTCTGCACTGGTATCCTGAGAAGTAGTTCCCTGTGAAATGTTTCCTTGAGAAATGTTTCCTTGAGAAATAATTCCCTGAGAATTGCCCTGCTGCGATACACTCCTGGCTGCTTTGCGATCTGCATTGCGGGTAATATATTCCGCACAATTTTTGTCATAACCATACAAGGCACGATAAGAGTCATAAGCATCCCGCATCATCTGGCTGGCGGGATTAATGATGCCGCAACTGAGACCATTTTCCAGGGCCATAGCAAAAAAGTATGAATTGATCACTTCTCTAGCCGGAAGACCAAAGGAAATATTGGAAACACCCAGCACGGTAGCCACGCCCAGTTCATCCCTAAGGCGACGCAAGGTCTCCAGCGTTACACGGGCACTACCGGCATCGGCACTGACAGTCAACGCCAGGGCATCAATGACGATATCCTTCTTGGCGATCCCATAGGAAGCCGCCGTGTCAATGATCTTGCGGGCGATACGAATACGTCCCTCCGCATCGGCAGGGATTCCCTCCTCATCCAGGCACAAGCCAACTACTACTCCACCGTACTTTTTGACGATGGGGAAGATGGCCTCCATAGACTCTTTCTTACCATTGACAGAATTGAGCATGGGCTTGCCATTATAAAGGCGTACGGCTCTCTCCATAGCCTCAGGACTGCTGGTATCGATCTGCAACGGCAGATCGGTGACTGCCTGAATAGCAGGGATCAATTCTTCAAACTTTGCCGCCTCATCTAGACCAGGAAGGCCCACATTCACATCCAGAATATGAGCACCGTCGTCCTGCTGCTGCAGGGCTTCTTTCAAAATACGGTCCGTATCTCCCTCAGCCAAAGCTGTCTTCAGCCATTTTTTACCGGTAGGATTCAATCGTTCTCCGATGATCACCGGGTCCACACCGATCTCTACTGCCTGAGAATAAGAGGTAACAATAGTCTTTTTGATCAACGGACGCTCCACAGGTTTCTTTCCCTGCATATGTTCTACCGTGGCGCGGATATAGGCATCGGTGGTGCCACAGCAGCCGCCCAATACCCAAGCGCCCTTAGCGGCAATGCACTCCATGACACGGCCAAACTCCTCCGGCTCGATATCATATACCGTCTTTCCAGCCTCGGTACGAGGCAGACCGGCATTGGGATTGACAATGATGGGCAGACTGGTACTGGCTGCCAGGATCTCTACCAAGCCTTCCATCTGATAAGGCCCCAATCCGCAGTTCATACCAATGGCATCGGCCCCCAGACCTTCTAACAAGGCTGCCGTACCGGGAATCTCACCGCCGGTCAGCAGACGACCACTCTGGTCAAATACCATGGTCACAAACACGGGGAGAGAAGTATTTTCCTTCACTGCCAGCAGAGCTGCTTTTACCTCATAGCTGTCACTCATGGTCTCAATGGTAACCAGATCGGCACCGGCCTCCTGGCCATAGCGGGCCACCTGAGCAAACCATTCATAAGCATCCTCAAAGCCAAGATCACCATAGGGCTTCATCAGATGTCCACTGGGACCGATATCTAAAGACACAAACAACGGACGCTTATCCTCAGGGTAATCGTCCTGATGGCGCTTTACTGCCTCCCTGGCGTTGGCTACCCCGGCTTTTACCAGAGATTCCAGATCCCAGTCTGTGCCAGCCAGTTTTCCCGCATTCGCTCCAAAGGTATTGGTCAAGAGGATATTGCTGCCTGCCTCCAGAAAACTACGGTGCATGGAGATCAGCACCTCCGGATGAGTCAGGTTCCAGCCTTCCGGCAGTTCACCCGGCTGTAAGCCATGAGCCTGCAGATAAGTACCGGTACCTCCGTCATAAAACAAATATTCTTTCCCTAAAAATTTACGAATATCCTGTGTCATGTTATTTCTCCTATCCTTATCCTTCCATCGCAACACTCCCGCACTTCGGAGAATGTTTTGATCCATTTATGGCAATACAGGCGGCCATCTCCGACCGCCCATAATCATCATTCTTATTTATTTGATCACATCCCGCAGATTCTCCATGATCTTGGCTGCCACCTGAGGCTTATTCATGGTATAGATGTGAATGCCGCTGACTCCGGATGCGATTAAATCGATGATCTGATCCACCGCATAAGCGATACCAGCCTGCATCATGGCCTCCGGCTTATCGCCAAACTTTTCTACCAGACGTTCAAACTTTTTCGGCATGTGGGCCTGGGACAAGCTATAGATACGACGCAGCTGCGCTGCATTAGTCACCGGCATGATACCAGCCAGCACCGGCACGTTAATGCCCTTCTCACGAATACAATACATATAGTCGCGGAACAGATCATTGTCAAAAAACATCTGCGTTGTCAGAAAATCACAGCCGGCATCCACCTTTTCTTTCAGATACAGGATGTCCTGCTCTCTGCTGCCGGCCTCCGGATGTCCCTCGGGATAGCAGGCACCACCGATACAAAAATCTCCCAGCTGACGGATCTCTGCCACCAATTCTGCCGCATGGGCATATTTGTCAGGCGCCGGATAAGGGATACCATCCTGAATATCACCGCGCAGAGCCAATACGTTTTCGATACCAGCTGCCTTCATCTCCAGAGCGATCTCTTTAACTCTCTCCTTCTCCGTGGCCACACAGGTCAAATGAGCAATCGAAGGGATCCCCAGATAGTCCTGTAGACTGGAAGCGATCTTGACAGTATTCTCCTTGGTACCACCGGCAGCACCGTAGGTCACACTCATAAAATCTGGCTTCTGCACTGCCATGGTGGCAGCTGCTGCCATAACCTGATTCAGACTCATGCGAGCATTGGGCGGGAATATTTCAAAAGATATGGTGGGTGTCTTTTCATTTAAAATGTCTTTGATTTTCATGATGCTTTCTCCTGTATATCATAGAGTGTCTTTTCGCCGTATCATGTCAAACACATGATTACTGTGATTGTAACACTGAACAACGCAAAATGCAAGAAAACCCATCGTATCCTATAAAAAATCCGGCCACAGGAACCCCGTGACCGGATCTGTTTACCATATTAGTGACCGCAATGGCTGCCACAGGAATGACCATGATCGTGGCTACCGCATCCATGGCTGCCGCAACTTCCACCATGATGATGGTCGTGACCATGGTGATCACAATTTGCGCTGGTACTATACTGCAGGCATCCCATCAACGGCGCCTGCACCGCAGTGTCCGCAGAGCCAGCTACACCGGCATACAGGGAGATGCCCATCTCAGCCAAAGCCATCTGGGCGCCAGGTCCGATGCCGCCACAGATCAGGGCCTCTACACCATTCGCGGTCAGGAAACCAGCCAGAGCGCCGTGACCGCTGCCATTGGTAGGAACCACCTCAGAAGCAACTACCTTGCCATCCTGGATCTCATAAATCTTAAATTCCTCCGTGTGACCAAAATGCTGAAAAATTTTTCCATTTTCGTAAGTAACTGCAATCTTCATATGCATTCTCTCCTTTTTTGATTGTAATAGAATAGGCCCCTGCTTTTTCCGGACGAATGAATCACCAGCGATCACTCATCCTTACTTTCCGACTCCTGGCGGTGCTTCTTACAGCCACCACAACCACATACTACTTCTTCACCATCGCACAACTGATATTGTCCTCCGATGATTCGGATCAGCCTTCCTTCTACCAGAGCCTGTGCTACCTTACGGCGGGCACTGTCATAGATCTGCTGAACTGTGGTGCGGGAAATACGCATGTAGGTGCCACATTCTTCCTGAGTCATACCACGATAATCAATAAGACGAAGCGCCTCATACTCATCCACTGCCAGGATCACTACGTTATCTTCTTCATAGTTCTGACCAATGGGACCAAAGAGATCCTTTTCAGGAAGGCAACATACTTTACGGCATTTTCTGGGACGAGGCATAGGCATTCTCCTATCGCTTATTTCTGGCATATGTCATAAATACACTTTTATCCTACCATCATTTCCGGCATATGTCAATATTATTTCTTTTTCCCTGTCAGCTTTCTGGTGATCCAACGGGACACGACCATGGCTAAAACTGTCAACAGCATGACTACCGCAACAAATAAATAAGTAAATTTATTGGCATTGCGCAACAGATCCGCAGGCTTGCTGCTGGTGTAGATCACCTTACGGCCGTCGATCTGGCGATAGTGTTCATCCATGGTACCTCCCATCTGCTTCAGATAAGAAGTAATCGCATACCACTCCTTCAGCGGATTTCCATTCTTATCATGGACTACATAGTTTTTCAAATCCGCCACAGCAATAGGATTTCCCTGGGCATCTCTGGGTGTGATGGTCAGCAATCCCATAGAGGTTTCCTCTACAGAACCAAGCATCTGACCGGCATACATACCAGTGACTACCAGATACAATTTGTCTTTATCAATTGCCTCCAAAGTGCCGTCATTACGGCGGAGCATGGCATGATCCACTTTATTAAAAATCATACGACCGGTGTTGAAAGAATATTCTGCACCAGACATAAACAGCTGTGCGGAATGCATTAGAGGATATACAGAAGCATCTACTTCAAAGGCATTCATCAAATCAGCGCCTGTGATGTATACACCGATCAACTCACCTTCGGTACCTACCCCCAGGGAAGCCGCATTAAACACATCCGACACCGTCACATTACCTACAGGAATCGTCTCTCGGATCACACCTGCTGCCGTCAGTGCTACATCCACATTCAGCCCGGTAGTCTGTTCTACCGCCCACTTGTAGGCATCCGAGAACAAATTGCCCAGAGTAGACTCATGAGCCGTGCTGGCAGTAGCACCTGCAGAATCAAATTCGTACGGATTATTCAACAATACCTCATCAAAAGAAACACCGTATTTGGAAAGGTAGTTACTCTCCACCTCCCCCTTATAATACTCCACCAGAGAAGCCATCGCAGGATCCTCTGCCACATCCTCGTTAATAGGGATCAGTTCATAATTGATCAGCTCAGCGGTGCCATCCATATCATAAGCCATCTTGATCACACCCAGATTTTTACCATATTCATCGCAGGAAACAATGTAGGTGTTATTCACATACAGAGGCTGCTCCAAAATAGTATGGGTATGCCCGGACACGATCACATGAATACCGTTCACCTTCTGTGCCAAGTCCACATCTTCCCCCTGGCCACCGGAAGTACCGCTGTGAGACAGCGCGATCACCAAAGGCTCTACTCCATATTTTTCTACGCACTCCGCAGTAGCCTCATCTACCACACGCTGAGCAGCCACCGCCGGATCCTCCAGGATCATACCAGAGTTGGGTGCGCAGTCATCCGAGTCATAGCCCACCAGACCAAAAATCACATAATAGGCACCACCACGCTCCAGGATCACATAATCCTCTACGCCATAGTTATCCAGTGCTTCCCAAACCATGGCATCCTGAGCATCGTAACCTTCCTGTCCCTCTACGGGAGGCAGATAGTTGGCATCCACTATGGCCGGCAAAGGATCACCACTGGCTACCGCGGCATTCAACATAGCCACCAAACCACTGGGCAGATAATCAAATTCATGATTGCCAAACGTAGTAGCATCATATCCCATAGCACCCATGATCCTCAGTTCCGTGGCAGCCGTAGTATAGGCCGTCTGGAACAAAGATCCCATGGAAAAATCGCCGGCATCCACCAAGATCGCATCCGGATCCAATGTCTTTTGCTCCTGGATCACTGTCATCAGTCGAGCATAACCACCAAATTGTCCTCCATCCGATCGGTTGGACGGCAGTAAGTGAGAATGCAAATCATGCGTAAACAAAATGGTTACTTCCTTGGAATCTTCTTCAGCGGCTGCCACGATTCCCAAAGAGCACAGCAGGGTTAGACAAGCCGCCAGGATTGCCAGTTTTTTCAGCCACTGTTTCATAAGTCGTTTCCTTTCGTCACAAACAAAAACACCCAGTCACAAAATGACCGGGTGCTTCTACTCGTTTCATTGTGTTGCACTATGCTGTGATTTTACCACGAAATACCTTTCTTTTCAAGTTTATGAGGGTGGATTCCTACGGTTTAACATTCCCTTAACATTTGCCGGATTTTCTCTTGCGGCGCTTCTGATCCTCCTCCACATTCTTCTTCCACTCATCGCCCATAGGTGCAGCACAGCGACGAGTATGGGTCACAAACGCTTCTACTGCTTTGTAATTTGCTTGCACTCCGGCACTGTCGCAACGGTAGGTAGCAGCACGGTCGGCACCAATCCCCATCTTGGCCCCCTCTGCTACCGCGTCCATATTAGCACCCAGGAAGATAAACTCCCAGCCATTCTTCTGCTTTTCCTGGATCATCTGACGAATCTGAGGATAACGATACTCTCGACTTGCATTTTCCAGTCCATCGGTAGTGATGACAAAGATCACTTTTTCTGCCTTCATTGCCTCCGCCGTATTATCCTGCACGTTGGCGATTTTCTGAATGGTGCGCCCCACGGCATCCAACATGGCAGTACAACCGCGGACATAATACTGCTTGTCGTTAATGGGTGCCACACCCGCCAGAGGAATCCGATCGTGGAGCAATTCATACCGATCATCAAAAAGAACTGTAGTCACTACAGCCTCTCCCTCTACCTGGCGCTGGCTGTTTAGCATGCCATTAAAACCTCCAATGGTATCACTTTCCAAACCTGCCATGGAGCCACTGCGATCCAGGATAAATACCATTTCTGTCAAACCTTTTTTCATATACAAAAACCTCCTTTTTGTATACCGACTCTTACGAACCGGCTGTTATTCTCTGTTCTGGTTAGAGAATAACATATCCAAAAGGAGGTTTGGTCGCCTGAAAAGCGACATCGCATTTTCCCATCAAGCTCCCAACAGTGACTCCTCAAAGCAGAATAGCGTCTCATTGATGGTAAACATATCGTACTCGCCCTTTTCCAGGAAATAACGCACGATAATATCCTGCTTATAGCTATCTGAAAAAGTATATCCTGCCTTACGCAGCAGATCAGTGGCCTCATCCACCGATAACCGTAAAGCAATGGCAAGGGCAAACACGGTAGCTTTCTTGGGATGGTAGTCCTTGTTACTGCGGATCTTGGAAAACAATTTGCGATCCATATTTGCTCGCTTGTAGACTTCCACATCGGTGTAGCCCTTTTCATCAATGAGACGCAACAACATCTCTGAAAATGTCTCCTGGGAGCGCGCCAGCAGATCCTGTAGGCTTCGCTGAGATTTCAAAATCCCACCTTTCGCCATAACACCATCTGCTACTGATACCTTAGGCGACGTACCACCAAATACGGACCCAGGAGCTGTCGGAGCAGGCATGGACTGGGGACGAAAACCACCTGGTTTGCTGATTTTCGCTGAAAGCCTTACCTTCTTATCTGACCCAGGCTTCTTTTTTGAACTTTCTATGATGGGTTCTTCTATTTCCGACTTCGATGCCATAGGCGCAGGCGTCATAGCCGCCTCGCACGATTCCTCTATAGGAGCAAATCTATTCTGAGGTATCCAGGTGGCTTGCTCCTCTTCCGACAACCACTGAGATTCCTCTTCCCATCGTCTTCTGGGTTCCGGTACATAATAGGTGTCTATATAATGCTGCACATCCGTAAATAATTTCTCACTGAGCTGAACAGCGCTGCGGTCAAAAACCACCAGATACACATCTATCTCATACTGTAACAGGAACTCACTGATGGTAGATATCGCTACTGCCAAAGCCTGATCCTTGGGATAACCATAGATACCAGCGGAAATCAGCGGAAAAGCAATGGACTGACACTGATATTCACGAGCTAATTCCAGAGCCGAACGATAGGCTCCAGCCAACAGTTCTCTCTCATGATGTGTACCACCACGCCACACCGGTCCTACTGCATGGATGATATATTTCACCGGCATATCATAGGCTCCGGTGATCACCGCACTACCTATGGCGCAAGGTGCTTTGCGCTCACACTCTGCTACCAGCGGTTGAATGCCCGCCGCCCGAAAGATAGCACCACAGACACCTCCTCCTGGCTGTAAGGCACTATTGGCGGCATTAACGATGATATCCGTATTCATTTTGGTGATGTCATTATGTACGATTTGAAAAGGCATAACTATACTCCTTTGAAGAATGGATTCTCCTTTGTAGCACTATTTCTAGACTATAATCTCTAACGTAAGTTCATAGATACAATATCATTATACCATAATTCATATCACAAGTGTCCGTATTTTCCGATAATCCAAAAAACTTCTTACTTTCTCCCCCAACAGACTTCTACCCAACCTGGCTTACCACCAGGATCTCATCCACCTGCACCTCCAGTAATGCTGCCAAAATCACCAGATTATCCACCGATGGCAAAGCAGTCCCATGCTGCCACTTGTAAATAGCCTGAGGTGTCTCAAAGCCAAAGGCTGTCTGCAGTTCTTTGACCGTCAAGCCCTTTTCCTTTCGCAGTCGTATAATATTTTGTCCTGTTTTCACCATGTCTATGGTGGGTATCGTACTCATTTTATTTTCCTCCCTCTGCTTCTTACCGGAAACAGAGAGGAGCGCCCGTGTCCCTATCTCAGGCGCTTGCCCACTGCTTCCTCAGAAGCTTTGAAATTGTAAATAGGTTTCAATATATCGATGATCTCCACGGTATCGCCAATGACCCCTGCGATATCGGCCAGAGATTTGTAAGCCATGGGAGCCTCGTCCAAAGTTCCTGGATTAACAGAAGTGGTGTATACTCCCTCCATAGACTGGCGATAAACTTCCAGATCCAGGGTGACTCTCGCCTTACTGCGGGACATGGCTCGTCCAGCCCCGTGAGGTGCCGAGTAGTTCCAGTCCGGATTTCCCTTGCCACAAGCCAGGATGCTGCCATGCCGCATATTGATGGGAATCAACACACGCTCACCCTTTTGAGCAGAAATCGCGCCTTTGCGCAGGATCCGTTCCTCCACATCGATATAGTTATGAATGGTATGGAACCCGTCCATTCCTTGCAATCCGGCACGATCCATCAAAATCTCTGCGATCAGTTCCCGATTACGGAGGGCAAACTGCTGGCAAATCTCCACATCGTGCAGATAGTCCTCAAAATAGCTGCCATACAAATAGCACAGATCTTCAGGAATCTGCAATTCTCTGTTATTCCAGTGCAATGCTTTCAATGCTTTTTCGATCTCACTGCGCCGACCTGCTGCCTTGTATTCTGCGATCAGAACATCTTTTTTAGCAAAATACTCTTCTTTTCCTTTGTGCAGATCAATGGCCAAGTTCTGGTAGTACTCTGCCACCTGCTTGCCCAGATTGCGGCTACCGGTGTGGATCACCAGGTACTGAGTACCATCCGAGGACCGATCCACCTCGATAAAGTGGTTACCACCACCTAGGGTCCCCAGGCTGCGCTCCAGTCGCTTGGTATCCCGCAGGGCACGGTAACAACGCAGGTCCTGCAGATCAAACCTCTCTTTTCTGCCTTCCCACACACTCATTCCCGATGGTACATAGTGGGCTGCCTCATCCAGTCGGGCCAAATCGATGGGATCCTTACCGATATTGATGGTGTACATTCCGCAACCGATATCCACGCCTACCACATTGGGCACTACCTTATCAGTGACAGTCATAGTGGTACCGATGGTGCATCCTTTGCCTGCATGGACGTCCGGCATGATCCGCACACGACTGCCTCTGGTAAATTCCTGGTCGCACATACGACGGATCTGTTCGATGGACTCGTCCTCCACTACTGTGGCATAACAGACGGCTGTTGTCATGATTCCTTTGATTTCAAACATAAGTCAGTCCTCCTTTCTTCTGTCATTCTGTGCCGCACAGCATTCTCTATATTTTCTCCTGCGCTGGCCACTATCGTCACAATACAAGAAAGGGCAGTCCACCCATATGGATGAACTGCCCCTATTGATCTCTGATATGCGTAGACGAACCTTTACTCTACCCCCATCAGTTCTCGCGGCGCCATCTCATAAGAATGGTACAAAAACAGACCCTGTGCGTTTCTTTCGCACACGTTGTTATCTCGTCCATTATTAAGATCGGTCACGTGGAACATTACGATAGTCATGGTCGTCTCCTTTTTGCAGATTTTCTCTGCTCTTATTTCCAAATATACCATACTGCTTTTATTTTGTCATTATACCTGAGGTATAAATTTTCCTTTTTTTCTTATGTTTTCGCTCCCTATTCTTCTTTTCGAACATCATCTATGAACTATCCTTCAACCACCAATGATCCCCAGCATTTGCAGCACATAGTACAACACTCCCACGATCCAACTGGTGACTACTCCATACAGAATAACCGGCCCGGCAATGGTGAATATCTTGCATCCTACACCAAATACCCATCCCTCTTTTTTGTATTCGATTGCAGGTGATACCATAGAATTAGCAAAACCGGTAATTGGAACCAGAGCGCCGGCACCACCAAACTTGACAATAGAACTAAAGAGATTAAAACCCGTCAGCATAATGGCCAGACCTATCAGGGCAATGGATGTCCATGTACCTGCTGCCTCCTTCTCTACTCCCATGGATGTGATCCAGGAAGTGATAGCCTGACCGATGGTACAGATGATCCCTCCTACCAAAAAGGCTTTGGCCACATTGAGAGGCGTATTATGTGTCGGCGTGATTTGCTTCACATATTGGGTGTACTCCTGGCTGGACATCTGCTCTGGCTTTGATTTATCTTTCTGTTTCTGCTCCATAATGACACTCCACTTCATATCGATATTTGAAAATAAAAATACATCAGCGATCCCGCCAGTTTTCCTATGGCCAGTGCCTCAATAATATACTGGATCCCCACAGACAAATGAACTCTGCGACTCATAGTGGGCAAAGCATCCAACGTTTCTGCCAGAGACATGACTAGGCATCCCACAAAGGTCCCACAGGCAATCCCCATGATCACAGGAAATATCCAGGAAAACAATACCATCCCCCGTTCCCATCCCACTGACAACCAGTTCGGTAGTGTATCTCCCAGCCATAGTCCTATATGATAAAAAGGGATGTGATGCAGGTTAAGCAAATTTCCAAAAAGTGCTCCGACTACGATCCAATTCTCATAACGATGGATCTGACTGGCCGTGTGAGTTCGGGCGGCCAGACGAGGCACCAATCCTAAAATAGAGATAAAGGCAAACAATCCAGCTGCCACCAGACCACCGCCGCAAGATCCAAAGACGATATAAAACATAATTCGGACCATCTCACTGCGTATCAACACCCGACTCCTTTCGCGATGCATTTCGTATCACAGTCGTCTCCACCTGATCCTCATAAAGACGCATCTGCACCTCGATGGGTGTGGGGTCCAGTGTCACCTTGCGCTTGCCAAAATGATTAAAAAACAAAGTTACCCCCAGGATCAAACCAACCGAATAGGATATCTCCAGGATCATCACGCCTGACGATTTCTTTTCTGAAGAGGGCTCTGTTGGATTTCCCACCACCAGCTTGTCCACATCTTTAAAGATATCCGATACGGACCCATCATTGTTGAATGTCATGATAGCGAAAGCCCCACCGAAAAATACGATCAAACAGACAAATGCTGTTTTGATCCAGTCCAACTTACCAATCTGGTGTACTTTCGGCTGATAGTCGATGATCACATCCTGTTCCCCCAGATTGGTTACTTCTGCACGAGGATCCACCTGTTGGATCAATTCTACCAGTTTGATCCCAGGGATCACCCAGCGTTCTTCACGATGACTGACGATGCTCATTACCCTGATAGCTTTACATTTGGCCTCCAATGATTTATCACGACACCAAACATCAGCGATTTGGCTCAAGTATACTTCTCTTTGATTTACCTCTGTATTCTTATCTGGCTTAATATAAACGGTGACACTCATATGACACCTCCACCAGCGTCCCCCGTTTAGACGGATTTCCGTCATATACTTTCGCAAAATAATACCAGATCAATCCAGCAGCCAATAACGTCACGATCAATATGACCAGTGTTCCTCTGCGCACATGATCCATATCCTGTCCTCACTTTCCGGCAGCGTTTACCCCATTCTTTCTAACAGAACACACCCATTGCTACCATCTGATGCCCTTAGTATGTCACGCATCGACCAATTTATCCCTCATGGACTTTAAAATCTTCTTTTCCATCATCAAATAATTCTTTTCCCGTTTCAAAAAATTCACTTGTGCTACTTGTCCCAAATTCGTCCGTTTG
>JAFYLG010000245.1 GCA_017537225.1 Lachnospiraceae bacterium | reverse complement strand
TATTATCTCCGCTGCTGTGTACATGCTGGTGGGTATCGTGATGTTCTACACCTGGCCGGTGATCCAGTCCGGTATCTATGCGGTAGGTGATCTGGTGCGCAGCTCCGGTTATGCCGGCACCTTCCTGTACGGTCTGATGGAAAGAGCCCTGATTCCTTTTGGCCTGCACCATGTATTCTACCTGCCTTTCTGGCAGACTGCCGTAGGTGGCACTGCTGAGGTGGCTGGTCGTCTGGTAGAAGGCGCTCAGAACATTTTCTTTGCCGAGCTGGCCGATGGCAGCATCGCCCGTTTCAGTGTAGAAGCTACTCGTTTCATGTCTGGTAAGTTCCCTCTGATGATCTTCGGTCTGCCTGGAGCTGCCTATGCCATGTATCGCTGCGCTAAGCCTGAAAAGCGTAAAATCGCCGGCAGCCTGCTGCTGTCCGCTGCTCTGACCTCTATGCTGACCGGTATTACCGAGCCTCTGGAGTTTACCTTCCTGTTTGTTGCTCCTGCTCTGTATGTGATCCACTCCATCTTCGCCGGTGCTGCTTACATGCTGATGCACATTTTGGAAGTTGGTGTAGGTATGACTTTCTCTGGTGGTTTGATCGACCTGACCCTGTTTGGTATCATGCAGGGTAATGCCAAGACCAACTGGCTGATGGTAGTGGTAGTTGGTATTGTTTACTTCGTAGTATACTACCTGCTGTTTAGCTTCCTGATCAAGAAGATGGATTGGAAGACCCCTGGTCGTGAGGACAACGATGAAGTAAAGCTGTATCGCAGAAGCGATGTGGATGCCAAGAAGGCTGGCGAAGTCGATGCTGCAGGTTCTGAGGATGCGGTATCTGAGCTGATCTGCCGTGGCCTGGGCGGTAAGAAGAACATCTCCGATGTAGACTGCTGCGCCACCAGACTGCGCTGCACCGTATACGATGCATCTCTGGTTAACGATCGTCTGCTGAAAGAGAGCGGCGCCTCCGGTGTGATCCACAAGGGTCAGGGTGTGCAGATCATCTACGGACCTTCCGTTACTGTGATTAAGTCCAATTTTGAAGATTACCTGGTAAAGGCTCCTAACGAGCTGGTACAGCTGGAAGCAGCTTCCGTTGAGGCTGACAGTGTTGAGAATGCGCAGAGCGTAGCTGGCCAGAAGGCAGCTGTTCAGGAGGAAAAGGAGGAATGTAAGGCCCCTGCTATGGAGAGAGAACTGGCATCACCTCTGGCAGGTGTAGTAACTCCCATTACCGAGGCCCCTGACGAAGCTTTTGCTGCTAAAATCATGGGTGATGGCTATGTGGTACTGCCTGAGAACGGCGAAGTGGTAGCTCCTGAAGACTGTGAAGTGGTGATGGTATTCCCCACTGGTCATGCTCTGGGCCTGCGCGCTGCCGATGGTCTGGAATATCTGATCCACATCGGTGTGGACACTGTAAAACTGGATGGTAAGGGCTTTACCACGCATATTTCTGAAGGAGATTTTGTAAAAAAGGGTGACAAACTGGTATCCTTTGATTTACAATATATTCGTGAGAACGCTGCTTCCGATGCTGTGATGGTAGTTCTGACCAGCTTAAAGGAAGGCGAAGAAGTAGTCATGAAGACTGCTGAGAGAGTGGAGGCTCTGGGCCTGGCTGCCGCCGTGCAGATGTAAACACCTGACAGCAGTTGTGGGGGATGAGATGTTTAAGGTGGTAAAGGTATTAAATAACAATGGAATACTGGCTTATGATATGAACACCCGACGAGAAGTGATTTTTCTGGGAGCCGGTGTGGGCTTTGGAAAACGTCCCGGTGAGGTTCTTGAGTCTGTGCCTGAGGCCAAGGTGTATGGCTTGATGAATCGCCGTAAGGAACAGCCAGTAATCAAGGTGGTCAACGGGATCGATCCTAAGATCCTGGAAGTCACCGGTCAGCTGCTGGAGATGGTGGAAAAGCAGTTCGGTCGTATTGATCGGAACGTCCTGCTTCCTTTGGCAGATCACATTGCCTTGACCATCAAACGTATGAGGAGTGGAAAGGAACTGCCAAATCCCTTTACGGCAGATATCCGTGTCCTCTTTTCTGAAGAGTTTCAGGTGGCAGAGGAAGGTGCCAAGCTTCTGGAGACAGTGACCGATTGTCATATCACGGAAGATGAGATTGGTTATATCGCCATCCATCTTCATTCCGCCGTGTCCGATGACAATGTGGGGCAGTCCCTGGATTTGGCCCGCTTGGCCAGAGAGTGCATCTGCCTGGTGGAAGAGATCAGTGGCTACCGCCTGAAAGAAACTTCCATGGGCTACAGTCGTCTTATGAGCCACATCCGCTACATGCTGGTCCGTATTCGCAATGGGGAAAAGATCCCCCTGGATGTTGAAGATTACGTGAAAGGAAAATTTTCCAAAGCATATGACTGTGCCAGTGTTATCTGCCGCCGTATGGAACAGGAACTGTCCATGCCTGTCTATCAGGAAGAAGTCGGTTTCCTGGGGTTGCATATCCAGCGTGTTTGGGGCGATGAGTGATAGTTATTCCCTCTATATATAGAAGAAAACCATCCTTGGCATTGTGTCCTTCAACAATAATATAACATAAACCTTTGATAGATATTTTGTGATTTATCAGCCCGGGCTCCTTGGTTACAAGGAGCTCGGCTGTATTTTCAGGTTTCCCTTCTGTTCCATTATCTAACACAATTCGAAATTCCCCCAAAAAATCTAGTAAAAAATGGTTGACATCTTGACAAGCCCATGTTATCATGGAGGATGCACTATTGTGGACTAATATGCCATAGGTGTACTATGTCTATTGGTATACAATGAATGAAATCAAAGAAAACAGGGGTGAAAACGTCAATGGAAAAAAGCAAGATCCGCCCGGTCAATGCGGGCAAGAGCGTTAGAATGAGCTATTCAAGACGTAAAGAAGTTCTTGAAATGCCCAATCTGATCGAGATCCAGAAAAACTCCTATCAGTGGTTTTTGGACGAGGGTTTAAAGGAAGTATTTAACGATATTTCTCCCATCGCTGATTTTGGCGGCCATCTCAGCCTGGAATTCATCGACTTTACATTGTGCAAGAACGATGTGAAGTACACCATCGAGGAATGCAAGGAGAGAGACGCCACATACGCTGCTCCTTTGAAGGTGCGCGTAAGACTGATCAATAAAGAAACAGATGAGATCAACGAGCATGAGATCTTCATGGGTGATCTGCCTCTGATGACCGATACCGGCTCCTTCGTGATCAATGGCGCGGAGCGTGTTATCGTAAGTCAGCTGGTTCGTTCTCCCGGCATCTATTATGGTATTGCTCACGACAAGCTGGGTAAGAGATTGTTCTCCAGTACTGTCATTCCTAATCGTGGCGCATGGTTGGAATACGAGACCGATTCCAATGATGTGTTCTTCGTGCGTGTAGACCGTACCCGTAAGGTGCCCGTGACCGTTCTGATCCGTGCCCTGGGCTTTGGTACCAACACCCAGATCCGCGACATCTTCGGCGATGAGCCTAAGATCGAGGCCTCCCTGGCCAAGGACCCTTCTGAGAATTATCAGGATGGTCTGCTGGAACTGTACAAGAAGATCCGTCCCGGCGAGCCTCTTTCCGTTGACAGTGCAGAGAGTCTGCTGAACAGCATGTTCTTCGACCCCAGGAGATACGATCTGGCTAAGGTTGGACGTTATAAGTTCAACAAGAAGCTGGCATTTAAGTACCGCTTAAAGAACAAGGTCCTGGCTGAGGATGTAGTAGATATGACCACCGGCGAGATCATC
>JAFYLG010000244.1 GCA_017537225.1 Lachnospiraceae bacterium | reverse complement strand
CATTGCTGAGCATCCCTTTGACGGTTCCTGGGGATATCAGGTCACCGGATACTATGCTCCCACCTCCCGTCACGGCAGCCCGCAGGACTTTATGTACCTGGTAGACTATCTGCATCGCCACGGGATCGGTGTGATCCTGGACTGGGTCCCTGCCCATTTCCCCAAAGACTCTCACGGTCTGGCCATGTTTGATGGCACCCCTACTTATGAATATGCCGATCCTTCCCGCGCTGATCATCCTCAATGGGGCACTCGTATCTTTGACTACCGTCGCCCTCAGGTGACCAATTTCCTTATTGCCAACGCCCTGTACTGGATCGAGCCATATCATCTGGATGGTTTGCGAGTGGATGCTGTGGCTTCCATGCTGTATGAAACCTTTGGAAAAGATTCGGAACAGAGTACTATCTCATCCAGAGAACCTTCCACACTACGATCCGAAAAATCTCCCGAGCGCCCGGAAGCTGTCGCCTTTTTACGACAATTAAATAAGGTCGTGTCCCAGCGCCACCCTGGCGTGGTGATGATCGCCGAGGATTCCACCGCCTGGCCAGGTGTCACTGCTCACCTCCGTGAGGGCGGCTTGGGCTTCACCTTCAAGTGGAATATGGGATGGATGCACGATACTCTCAATTACATGAAGCATCACCCACTCATGCGAGGCCAGTGTCATCACCGCCTGACTTTTGGTCTGACCTACGCCTTTAACGAGCAATACGTACTGCCATTGTCTCACGATGAAGTGGTCCACGAAAAAAGAGCACTTCTGTCCAAAATGCCCGGATCACTTCCGGAGCAGATCGCAAATTTGAAGACTGCCTATGCTTTTATGATGGGACATCCCGGCAAAAAACTATTGTTTATGGGACAGGATTTTGGCCAGATGAACGAATGGGACGAGCGCCGTTCTCTGGACTGGCATCTGCTGCAGGAATCTCATCACCGGGATCTCCATCGATTTTACAGAGATCTGCTCCAGCTCTATCGCATCACACCGGCACTACACCAGGATGATAGTGCCTGGGACGGCTTTCAATGGATCCGCAGTGACGATATTCCTCGCAGTATCTACAGTTTTATCCGACGCAGCAGAGACGGCAAAGACTGCCTGCTGTTTGTCTTTAACTTTACACCCACGGCCTATCCTGACCATCGCATAGGAGTTCCCTGCTCCGGTCAGTATCAGCTGATCCTGGATGAGACTGGTTTCCTCTCAGATCCCAAAGTATATCTGGTGGCCACTGCCATCCCTCAGGATGGCAAGAACCTGTCCATCTCGCACCCACTGTTGGCCTACGGCATTCATGTATACCGTTTTGACTATCCCCGCCATTAATATTAGAAAGAGTAAAATCACGTGACAGAACAATCTACATCTACTACCAAAGAAAAAAAATCTCCTGCCCAAGACATCAAAGAATGGTTGGTGATCCTGGTCTTTGCCGCCTTGGGTGCCTGGTTGTGCAACAGCTTTTTGCTGATGAACACAGAAGTCCCTACCGGCTCCATGGCCGATACGATCCCCAAGCCCAGCCGTATCATCAGCTCACGCGTCCACTACTGGTCAGCAGATCCCAAACGAGGCGACGTGGTACTGTTTGACCCTCCTTTTGAGGAAGAGTACTACTATGTGAAACGAGTTATCGGTCTGCCCGGTGAGACCGTCACCATCCGAGATGGTCTGGTTTACATCAATGGTTCCCCCCAGCCTCTGGAGGAACCCTATCTGGCCGAAACTCCCCGAGGCAGCTTTGGCCCCTACACCGTTCCAGAAGGGTGCTACTTTGTCATGGGCGACAACCGCAACCACAGTAACGACTCCCGCTATTGGGATGTAAAATACGTTCCCCGGGAAAACATTTACGCCAAGGCACTGTTTGTGTACTGGCCTCGGATCTCGCTGATTCGTTAGAATTGTATTACCAAGAACGATTGCATCGATTCTTATCACAAAAAATCATGGGTAGAAAAAATAGGGGAGACCACACTTTATTGCGGTTTTGCAATTTGGTGGTCACCCCTATTTTTATTTAGTCGAAAGCCTGTCCGATATTGATACCATTATCTTCCTACGATTCGATCTAGCTGTACACCGATCTGCTGTACTCTGGCAGAAGGCTCATACCCTTCTATGCCCAAATACTGTCTCCAACGAATAGCTACTTCTTCCAGATCATCTACCACCACATAACTTCGACTCTTACCGTCTGCAGCAATTCTCAATCCGGCAGTTCCACTATTATCACCATCTACGATCTTGATATTTCGAATTTTGGTTTCTTTTGCCAGATCCATCACATCCTTGACCAGCAAAAGCATATCTCCCAGCTTCATGTCCGAATACATGCTCTCATAGGCCACCTTGGCCAGACCAATATATTTATCGTAGGATAGCGTTCTCACCTCATCATAGATCGCCATCAGCGCCTTATACTGACGCTCGATCCTTCGATAATCCGAATCGATCTTGCGGACGCGGCAGTATGCCAGCACTTCTTTACCGTTTAATCTCTGCGTACCTCCACTCAAGCCCCATGCTGCATACTGGTCTCCCATATGTTTTGCCTCCGCATCTGTCAGGGTCAAAACCACACCTCCGATCTGATCTACGATCTTGGGAAGAGACTGAAAATTGACTACAAAATAGTGTTCGATATCGATATCAAAGTTATCTGCAAATACTTTGGCCGTCAGTTCTGCGCCCCCGTAATTGTAGGCATGGGTCAGTTTATCAAAACCTTTTCCATCCACATACACCAACGTATCTCGAGGAATGGAAGACAATACTAACTCCCGGTTCTCTTTGTGAATAGAAAATACTAACATGGCATCACTATGACCGGATTTATAACTGGAACCGTCGATCCCCAGCAACAGATAATGAGTCCAGCCTGCATCCTTGGGGATCCGGATCTCTTCCACGGTGGGAAGCGTCTCATCCATGATACTTTCATTGACCGTGGGAGCATCGTCATCTACCGTTTCCTCTTCTACGGTTCCCTCTTCTCCCGGAACATCTGCCGTGTCAGTCTCCTCCCAGGTTCGATCAAAATCCGGTTTTTGGCCGCTCATAGGATCCGGCTTAGTGTGATTCCAAACTATCACCGCTGCCACAGACAGCACTGCCAGCATACATAGCAGTACCACCAAAGTGATGACTCCTGCTCCCTTTTTCTTTTTTCGGATCTCTTTGTTATCCATTTCGTTCGTCTTTGGTGTGTGTTCTGTCATAGTCTTATCCTCCTTGGTTTTGTTTGCATATTCCACCGGTTTTCATCTTTTGCATTTGGTTTTCCCCGATGAAAGAAAACTTATGCGCTTTCCTCTTATCGCAACAGGATCTCTGCTGCCTTTGTCGTCAGTATAACAGCTGTTTTTGAGATTACAATAGGGTATGGACCGATTTAAGACTATGGTTAGAAAACTGTAAGATTTCCGAAATTTTACACAGGTTTTGGATACAATTAAAAAACCCCGGGAGGAATTTCCTCTCGGGGTTTGATGTCCTTGCAATAGGAACGATTAGCGGCCGATGGCGGCATCCAGCTGCTTGGAGATCTTCTTCAGACGGCTGCTGGGCTCATACTCAGTAATACCCAGATTCTCTCTCCAACGCTCAGCAGTCTCGAGCAGGTTATCTACCATAACAACAGACTTACCATTCAGACGACCGGTCTTGCAGTACTTGCTTTCAACCAGACCTACGTGCTCGATCTCAGCACCGCTTTCCAGAATGCCCAGCAAATCAGCTGCCAAACCGATTATGTCTGCCATGATCATATCGGTGTTGATATAGTCATAGCAAGTGCTGATCAGAGCACCGTACTTGGTAGGAGACAGATCCTTTACCTGCTTGTACATCTGCATCAAAACCTTGTACTGACGCTCGGTTCTCTTAAAGTCAGAGTCGATCTTACGTACACGGCAGTATGCCAGTACTTCTTTACCGTTCAACTTCTGAGTGCCACCGCTTAAGCCCCATGCTGCGTAGTACTCGCCCATGTGCTTAGCCTCAGCATCGGTCAAAGTCAGAGTCAGACCACCCAACAGATCTACGATCTTCTCCATGGATGCAAAGTTTACAGTGATGTAACTGTCGATCGTAATGTCAAAGTTGTCTTCGTAAGTCTTAACAGTCAGGGCGGCACCACCGTATGAATAAGCGTGAGTCAGCTTATCAAAGCCCTTACCATCAATATATACCAAAGTATCACGAGGCACAGAGGACAGAACCACACGCTTTTCTGTCTTGTTTACAGACAGAACGATCATGGCGTCACTTCTCTTACTCTTGTAGCTGTCGGTCACACCGTCTACACCCAGCAACAGGTAGTGAGTCCATCCTTTGTCCTTTGTATAGGTAACCTCAGGTGCGGACTCGTCTTCATCGATCTTCTCGTTAGCAATGCTCTCATCGATAGTGGGAGCATCATCGGGAATAGTCTCGACTTCGGACTCATCCTCCAGGGTGATATCAAAATTAGGGTCAATAGTTTCTTCCGGCTTACTTCTGGTCAGAATGAATGCAGCCACTGCGATCAGAATGGCCAGGATGATCAGCAAAACAGTCAGGATCGTGACGGATTTGCTTTTTTTCTTCTTTTTCTTTTTAGTAACTTCTTTGTTTGCCATGACAGGCTTTCCTCCGTATTTTGATCTTCTGAGTTTTTCCAGATTTATCCATAGTTATGTCGTATACATACTCATAGATTCTTATTATACTGCCAAAGGCTAGAAAATACAAGTACTTTCTGGCCTTGGAAGCTTACGCATTCCTTACAATTTCTGTATTTTATAGGGTACAACCCTCTCGATTATGCCTCCTGAGGTTCTCTCTCCTCCTGACGGCGCAGCAACATCTCAATATGATCCTCCAAAAGATGCAACGCGGGCAGGTTGTGACCACCCCTGGGAATGATCACATCGGCGTACTCCTTGCTGGGCTCGATGTACTTCTCATGCATGGGCTTTACGGTGTCCTTGTACTGATTCAATACGGACTCTACGCTGCGGCCACGCTCTCTGGTATCGCGCAGAATACGACGGATCAGACGTTCCTCGGCATCGGTGTCCACAAAGATTTTCAGATCCATACGATCACGCAGCTCCTCATTCTCCAATACCAAAATACCCTCCACGATGATCACCGGCATGGGCTCCATATGGATGGTTTCCTTGGCACGATTGTGCTCGGTGTAATCGTAGGTAGGATGATCAATACTGCGACCAGCTCTCAATTCCTCAATATGATACACTAAAAGCTCGGTCTCAAAGGCATCGGGATGGTCATAATTTAACTGACATCTTTGAGAAAAAGGCATATCGTCGTGGGCACGATAATAATTGTCGTGACCCAGCACCTGGATCTGACCGGTGAAACGCTCTTTTAACTTGCGAACTACCGTCGTCTTGCCGGAAGCAGAACCGCCGGCGATACCGATAATGGTGATGTTATTCATAGAGAATCCTCCCTGACCTGGCTTTTCGTTCTATGTTACAGGCAAATCAACACTGACACGCCTTTCACAACTCTTCTCTTAGTGTAACAAAAATTCCTGCTGTTGTCAGCAGGAATTTTGTTAGAATCCTATTTTCAGAATAGTATACGTTTTTGATCAGCCCTCATTCAGACGAGCCAGCTTCTCGGCCTGGTCTGCAGCGATCAAGCTGTCGATGATCTCCTGGATATCACCATTCATGATGGGATCCAGCTTGTACAGAGTCAGCTTGATGCGGTGCTCAGTCACACGGCCCTGAGGGAAGTTGTAGGTACGGATCTTCTCAGAGCGGTCGCCGGTACCGATCTGGCTGCGGCGAGCCTCAGCCTCTTCGTTCTGGCGCTTTTCCAGCTCCATGTCATACAGCTTGGAACGCAGCAGACGGAACGCCTTTTCCTTGTTCTGCAGCTGAGACTTCTCGGTCTGGCTGTAGATCACGATGCCAGTGGGGATATGGGTCAGACGAACAGCGGAGTCGGTAGTATTTACACACTGACCACCGTTACCAGACGCACGCATTACGTCGATACGGATGTCCTTGTCGTCGATGGTTACTTCAAAGTCTTCTGCCTCAGGCATGATGGCTACAGTAGCAGTGGAAGTGTGGATACGGCCACCGGACTCGGTCTCAGGAACACGCTGTACGCGGTGTACACCAGACTCGTACTTCAACTTGGAGTAAGCACCCTTACCGGAGATCATGAATTCTACTTCCTTCATGCCGCCGATGCCGCTCTCGCTGACGTTGATCAGCTCTACCTTCCAGTGCTGGCTCTCAGCGTAGTGTACATACATACGGTACAGCTCAGAAGCAAACAGAGCAGCCTCATCACCGCCGGCACCGGCACGGATCTCTACCATAACGTTCTTGTCATCGTTGGGATCCTTAGGCAGCAGCAGGATCTTGATCTGGTGCTCCAGCTCCTCAATACGCTTCTTGGCGTCGGCCAGTTCTTCCTTGGCCAGCTCACGCATCTCCTCGTCGCTCTCTTCCTCCAGCATCATCAGGCTGTCTTCTACTGCCTGCTTGGCTTCCTTGTACTCGGTGTAAGCCTCTACCAGAGGGGTCAGATCGGCCTGCTCCTTCATCAGCTTGCGGAAACGAGCCGGGTCTTCGGTCACATAAGGACTGCTCAGCTCAGCCTGCAGCTCCTCAAAATGGATCAAAATATCATCTAAACGATCAAACATGGGGATACACTCCTCTCACAACACGGTCATTTCCCGCTAAATCTTTCTTTACAGTTACATCTACAAATCCAGCCGCCTGCAACAGGGCAGGTACGCTCTCACCCTGATCATAGCCGATCTCCAGATAGATCCGTCCACCTGGTGTCAGCCACTGAGGGGCCTCTTTGGCCAGCTTTCGATAGAAAAACAGGCCGTCCTCCATGCCATCCAGGGCCATGCGGGGCTCGTGATCTCTCACTTCCTCCTGCAGATCCTCGATGACTGCCGTCTCAATATAAGGCGGATTGGACACGATCACGTCAAATCGCTTGCCCTCCGGCAACGCCTCAAACAGATCGCCGTGACAGATCTCCACCTGCTCCTCCAGATCCAGGCCCCCGCGATTGATGCGGGACACATGGATAGCGCGAGGGGACAGATCAGACAAAGTCACAGAATATCCTCCCAGCTTAGCCAAAGACAGGCCGATGCAGCCGGAACCGGTGCACATATCCAGCAAGGACAAGTTGGTGGTAGATCCCACATTCAACTCTCCCTCTGCCTTCAGCACCCACTCCACCAGAGTCTCCGTATCCTGACGGGGCACCAGCACGCCGGGCTCCACGTGAAAGCGCAGGCCCATAAACTCGGTATACCCCAGCACATAGGCCAACGGCATACGGTCGCAGCGCAGCTTCAGGCGATCTTCCCAACAGCCGGGAATCAGCTCAGGACACTCTCGTTTCTTCAAAAAATAATCTGCCCGGGAGATCCCAAAGGTATCCTCCAGCAAATACCAGGCATCCAGCTGGGCATCAGTCACACCCGCCATGATCAGTCGGTCGGTGGCCTGTGCCAGCAGTTTTTCGTAAGTCATAGTTTTAGATGGGCCGTCCGCCTTACTCATGGGCAGCCTCCTCAGAGATCTCTACCTCAGGAATCTCTACCTCAGGGAAGTTCTCCTTCAGGTAAGCTTTCCAATCAAAGACCGCCTCTACAGAAGCGATGGCAACCTCGATCATGTCATCCTCAGGCTCCTTGGTGGTCAGGCCCTGCAGCATCAGACCAGGTCTGCTCAGCAGATCCACGATCTTGGATTCACTGCGACCGGCCAGACGCAGAAACTCATAGGAGATACCGGTAACTACCGGCAGCAACAGAATGCGGCTCACCAGACGCAGCCACAAAGTGTCAGTCTTGACAAACATAAACACCAGCGTACTGATGACCACCACGATCAACAGGAAACTGGTACCGCAGCGCTTGTGCTCCTTGGAGCTCTTGCGCACATTTTCCACATTCAGAGGAAGGCCATGCTCCAGACAGTTGATGCACTTGTGCTCTGCACCATGGTACATATACACACGCTTGATATCCTTCATCAAAGAGATACCAGCCACATAGCCAATAAAAATGGCAATACGGATAGCGCCTTCCAAAGCAGCCGTCACCAGATGATTGCCAGCCGCACCGGGGAAGATAAACTTCTTCACCAGGCCGCCCAGCCAGGTAGGCAGCAGCATAAACAGGCCGATGGCCAGGGCCACACTGAACACCATGGTGACACCCATGATAGTGTCGTCCTTTTTCTTCTGCTGCTCCAGCTCAGCCTCGGTCATCTCCTTCTCACCCTCTTCCTCATAGAAGGAAGCAGAGTAATTGATGATATCCATACCTAAGCTTAAAGACTCTATAAAATTAAACATACCGCGGACAAAAGGCACGCGAAACAGCTTGTGTTTCGACGTGATGCCCTCGTAGGTATCTTTCTTGATTTCGATCTCTCCGTCAGGCTTGCGGACAGCAACGGCATACTCCTTGCCGTTTTTCATCATAACGCCCTCTAAAACTGCCTGACCTCCGATACCGGATGGTTTCATATAACTCCTCTTTCTGCAAAGAAAAAGGTTGATACTTCATGGAAAGCATGAAATACCAACCCTATCTTTTCTTTCTTACTCAGCCTTAATGCCGTACTTACGGTTGAACTTATCGATACGACCTCTAGCAGCAGTAGCCTTCTGCTGACCAGTGTAGAAAGGATGGCACTTGGAGCAAACTTCTACGTGGATCTCCTTCTTGGTGGAGCCGGTCATGAACTCGTTACCGCAGTTGCAAACAACCTTGATCTGGTTGTAGTTAGGATGAATTCCTTCTCTCATTTTCGTCACCTCTTTATTCTCTTTTGGATGGTTCCGACCATCCTTCACAAATAGCTTAATGAGTATAGCACAGAGATTTCAAAAATGCAAGTCCTTTTTTGCATGGATTTTGTTGGATTTTCAAGGTTTTTTGGCCTTTTTTCCATACGTGATCCCCCTGTCTTTCAGGACCACATCATATAGTGTTTTCCCTGCCATAACCTACACAAATCGTGTCTTTTTGGCGTGAGAAATAAACTCCTCATTGGTCTTGGTGCGGGCAAACAGATCTAAAATCCGCTCTACCGCCTCGTCAGCCTTCATGCTGTTTGTGGCACGGCGAATATTCTCCACTGCCTCCTGTTCGTCCACCGTCAGCAGCAGATCGTCGCGGCGGGTACCTGTCTTTAAGATATCGATAGCGGGGAAGATACGCTTTTCCGACAGCTTACGATTCAGCACCAGTTCCATGTTACCGGTGCCCTTAAACTCCTCAAAGACCACATCGTCCATGCGGCTGCCGTGAAGATGCCATAAAGATTACAAAAAAAGTTAAAGATGCTCTTTTTTCGTCTAATGAAAAGTCCCCTTTGATGTTTAGACAAATCAATCAGGAAGAACTTAAAATAAATGGGAAAAAACTTGTT
>JAFYLG010000243.1 GCA_017537225.1 Lachnospiraceae bacterium | reverse complement strand
GGAGAAGGCTCAGCAGGAAAGTTCGCTTAAAAAGTCATAACGAAATTCAAACAAGGATCAAGGCTTCTTTTGAAGACACGCTCTCGCTCCGTTGCGCGCGTAGCAGTACGTAAGGCTCTCAGGCCCGCTTTCGCAGACCTGCTCGCCAAGTACTGACGGGCGCAAAGGGTCTTCTTTGAGAAACCCATGGGCCTCCTATTTACTACTTATGATAAGCTCCACTTACGGTGGTGATCGAACGAAGTCTACAGGCAATTTGTACCGTCTCGATCGAACCAAACAAATCGAAAATTTCACCAATACATTTATCAATAAATCTCGGTAGATTTCGTTCCTTTATGGTTGAAACTATGGAGATTTTTTCTTATAATAAAGGCAATCATTTTTATGGATTCACTATGAAACATGCCACAACATCCCCTGGTGGAAATACGGAGGAACTATGGACGAGAATATGAAGAACACAGAAACTCCCGGTGCGGAGGCTCCGGTACACAAGCGTCGTGTGCGCTACTCCGGCACTCATCCCAAGAGTTATAAAGAAAAGTATAAAGAGCACAATCCGGAAAAGTACAAGGACACCATCGAGAAGGTGATCCAGAAGGGCAGCACTCCTGCCGGCATGCACATCTCCATCATGGTTCAGGAGATTCTGGATTTTCTGCAGATACAGCCTGGCATGACCGGTCTGGACGCTACGCTGGGCTATGGCGGCCACACCAAGGCCATGCTGCAGAAGCTGGAGGGACAGGGCCATATCTACGCACTGGATGTAGATCCCATCGAGTCCGCCAAGACCAAGGAGCGCCTGGCCAGCCAGGGCTTTGGCGAGGAGATCCTGACCGTACGTTTGCAGAACTTTGCCGACATTGATCAGGTGACCAAGGACACCGGCAAGAAGTTTGATTTTATCCTGGCTGACCTGGGAGTATCTTCCATGCAGATCGACAACCCGGACCGTGGTTTTTCCTACAAGGTAGACGGCCCTTTGGATCTGCGCATGAATCCTTTAAAGGGTACCAGCGCCGCAGAGCGTCTGACCGAGGTGGATCAGGAAGAGCTGGAAGGCATGCTTATCGAAAACTCCGACGAGCCTTACGCCAAGCAGATCGCCAAGACCGTGATGAAGTGGCAGAAAAAGGGCAAAGCCATCACTACCACCACCGATATGCGCCATGTCATCGAAGAGGCCCTGGCCTTCCTGCCTAAGGGTGAGCAGAAAGAGGCTGTCAAGAAATCCTGTCAGCGTACTTTCCAGGCTCTGCGCATCGATGTCAACAGCGAGTTCGAAGTGCTGTATGCGTTCCTGGAAAAGCTGCCTCAGGTACTGGCTCCCAACGGCCGTGTAGCCATCCTGACCTTCCATTCCGGCGAAGACCGCCTGGTAAAGAAGTCCTTTAAAGAACTGCAGCGAGCCGGCCTCTACAGCGACGTGTGCAAAGATGTGATCCGCCCTTCTGCCGAAGAATGTGTCCGCAACGGCCGCGCCAAGTGTACTAAGATGCGCTGGGCTATTCGTTCTGAAGAATAAACGAGACAGTGCCTGTGGCATACATTTCGGGGATACTGTATTAATTTCCTCCGTAATTTATACGTATGCATGCTCTACAAACGAAGAACAGAAACAAGAAAACCGACCACGATGTATACTCGTAGTCGGTTTTCTTGTTTACACTGCTTATTTCCTGGCACAAATTTGGGCTTTGCACCTCATTTCTGTATTACTAAAGTTTAAAATCTTCTGTATTGATCCCCAGTGTGTGAAGCTTGCATTCTCACTCACATTGGGCCATTTCTATCACACTTCCTTATCATCTTTGCAAATCTGGATCTTTGTCCGAATCAAATCCTTGATCTCCTTCGGCACTTCCAGCTGCTCCAGATCTACGAATGCAATGAATAAGTCATTTAGATCCCTGGCATGCTCCAGGTGTCTGGAAAGTTTATTGATCATCTCACTGGCATTTTCGCCCATTCTTTCGATATCCTCCATACATCCACCACCCTTTCATAGATTCTATCTATATTGTAGTGGTTATTTTGGTCGGTGTAAAGTCCTATATTTTATTAACAAGGTGCCGCAGTTCTGGCTAACGATCATAAATATAAAGTTAGCACACAAAGAAAGAGTGTAAAGTCTTTATTCAATTATTCAACGTATTTTGGAGGAGTTTTGATCCAATAGATTTGACCGAATGATTGGATTCTACGATATGCTTCTCCTGTGATATCTCTATCTTACCACAATGAAATACAAATTACCACACGCTAAAAGTGAGGATTTTGGTCCCAAAACCCTCACTTTTCTACACTCTATGCCTTTTCTCCATTCATTTTTCTCGTCCCCAGCACCATCCCAGGTGGTACACCACCGGTACCAAGAGATTTCCCATCAGCGGTCTGGCGCCATCCCAGTAGCCTCTCATGTGCAAAAGTTCTCCCACGCCCTCACCGATCAATAATCCGGGAAAGGACAGCATGCGAAGGGGTTCACTGACGGTGCTGACAAAAGCCAGCCCGCAAAATGGCACCAGCAGTACCACCAGACCGATCCATGATTTCTGCGGAGGGTGTTTGCCCGGATGGCGACCGGACATCTGCCCAAAAGCTAGAAGCGGCAAGGTTACAGCGATCACACAGAGAATGTCAAACCACAGGGGTGTCTCGGAAAACATCCACTGAGAAAGCGCTATCAGAAGCATTAGCCCAAAGGCAAGCAGGGACACCAGATATGACCCTAGAAAACTTAACAAATATCGTTTCATACTTTATCCTTCCTTCTATTCAATGACCTAGTTGATCCCGCCGAGAAGAGGGCTCACACCACCATCCTGCCGTACCTGATATTGACTTATGATCCGTGTATACTCACGACCATAGTTATCTCTCACACGCAGTTCAAACGTCAAAATATCTCCGGCTTCTGCCGCATCGTCTGGCACTGCGATGTCTACATCCTGCTGGAAAACCCATTGCTTGGTAGTCGACTCCACATTCAGACTACCAATATCCAATGCTTGCACTGCGATGATATCCTGACCACACAGCCCAATCACCTCCGCCTGTGAGATTTGCAGCGGTATCATCAGTTCCCCCTGACCATATCCATAGGAAAATCCGCTGACATATACGGTCGCTGCTTCTACTGCCTCCGCAATCAGTCCGCTTTGTTCCAAATTGGCCCAACGAACCCATCCATCCACAAACAGTGTATATCGTTCTTCCGGATTCCACACCGCCACTTTTTCTCTGCGAATCGTTCCGTCATCCGCTTCTACGATGATATAAAACGCGGCATCATCTCCAATGGGACATGTGATCTCCCCTGTATATCGCAGACCACCAGCCGACTCCATATCCACTGTCCAAGTATTTTTTCCCTGTCGAATCATAAATTGATTTTGGTAGATCAAAAGCGGCTCCAAGAATTCCATCTCCAACACATAGGTGATTTGATTTTTCTCCAAATCCACCTGTCTTACTTTCGTCATATATCTGGCTGGCAACAACTCATCGCTATTCAAACTGACCCGTAGTTGCTCGCTGACCCCAGTAATAATTTCGCTGCGCAGCCCTGCCACCTCGCCATGTAAATAATTGATCTTCCGATTCATATCGGTCAGCCACTGCCACAACCAGGCTGCTCCCACAACCAGCAGACATCCCAGCAAAATCAATGGCCAGCAAAGTCGTCGTCGGATCTTCTTTTGAGCCGAAGTGTATTTGTCGATCATTTTCTCCACAATGAGGACCTGATCTGCTGTCAGATTTTTTATTTTCTCTTCTCCCTCCGCTGGATCTCTGCCATCTGAATCACCACCTGAAACGTTTTCCTCCAACTCCAGCAATTCTACCAGCGAGATCCCGAATACACGGCTCATAGCCACGCAATTATTCATGTCTGGCAGGGCCCTATCCACCTCCCATTTACTGACAGCCTGACGGGATACCCCTACCAACTCTCCCAGTCCTTCCTGGGACAGATTCTTCTCCCTGCGTAGATACGCAATTCGTTCCCCTAATGTCACCTCTGTCACCGCCTTTCATGCCATTTTCTTATGTCAAGTATATCATTTTCGTCATTCTTCGTCTACCATCTGGTGTTTGCACCGCTGTCAACTACAGTTTACATTCCGAGGAAAACACTTGCGTCTTCCCACAGAATACGGTATACTGATAGATAGCGGTCATGTTACATAACCCATGGCCATACTGTATTGTGTATCAAGTAAGAAGGAGAAGAATTTATGAAGAAAATTATTGCACTGGCAATTGCATTCTGCCTGTCCTTTAGCCTGATGGCCTGCGGCGGCAGCGAAGATACTACCAAAGCACCTGAAGAGACCAAGGCTCCTGTAGCCTCTACCAATAAGTACGAAGGTTTTGGCTATGGCCTGACTGTAGACGGCAAGAACGTACAGATCGGTATGACCGGTGAGGATCTGGTAGCTCTGCTGGGCGTGACCAGCAACATATTTGAGGCCCCCAGCTGTGCAGGTCAGGGTATCGACTACACCTACACCTACGCAGGAGGCAGCGTGGAGATCACCACCGTGCCCAACGCTCAGGGTGTGAACCTGATCGATGCTATGATCATCAAGGACGACCTGCTGTCCACTCCCGAGGGCGTGTCTCTGACCATGAAGCTGGCAGATGTGACCGCTGCTTACGGCGAGAGCTACACCACCATGGGCAATGCCTATGTATATGAGAAAGACGGCATGCAGCTGCAGTTCATCATCGAAAACGACGAAGTTACCTCCATTCAGTACGTAGTGGCAGAATAATTTCCTCCCTGCGCGATCCGCGCCCCTTTCCAAACAGAAACATCCAAGGCGTCAGCAGGAATACTTCCGGCTGGCGCCCTTTCTCACTACAAATTTTTTCCAAATATCTACTGACCACGGAAAGCACGTTCTTTCCTGTGATCTTGTCCCTTGAGTCCTTCCAGACTCTTCCCTCACAAATCGAGGCGCACCATGAAACAGAAATCTGACAAATCTTACTTGCTGCTCCACGAACCCAACCTGTACAAAGCATTCTTCACTCTGGCCTGGCCCGTGATGCTGTCCAATATGCTGAAGTCCTTCCACGACCTGGTAGATACCTATTTTATCGGTCAGCTCCCTAATTCGGTGGCAGCTCAGGCTGGTATCTCCATCACCTGGCCTCTGTTCAGCATCTTTTTGGCTCTGAGTACCGGTCTGTCTGTGGCCGGCGTAGCTATCATGAGCCAGCATCTGGGTGCCGGCAATGAGGCTGCTGCCAAGCGCTACTCCTCCATGCTTTTGACACTGAGCGTGGGATTGGGTCTGCTCTTTAACGTGGTCATGTACTTTGCGTCCCCACTGGTATTGACGCTGATGGGAGCCGAGGATGGTGTTTACGATGCTGCGCTGACCT
>JAFYLG010000242.1 GCA_017537225.1 Lachnospiraceae bacterium | reverse complement strand
ATGCATCTCACGCACCGACAGATCCTTGCAGCCAGATCGATTTAACGACTGTTCTTCATACAATAATATCTTGTTAAACACATGGACAAAAAACTCGTTGACCGATGTGCGATGTTCTTCTCTCATAGATTGCTCCTTAAAATACTTTTAGTATAAAAGTATTTTAGAACATATTCTATATCTTGTCTATGAAAAATCTGTGATTCTTTTCTTCCCTTTGTTCTCTTTCATCCCAAAAGATAACATAATCACTTTTTTATTGTGTTTCTCCTTTGTCCGTGCTACACTGGATCTGTAAAAAGCGTTCCCTTTTTTTGGAAAGGAGTGATCACATTTCATGGAACAATACCAAAAAGCTCTCAAAAGCGGCGAACGCAGCTATCACAGCCATGTATCAAAAGGGCTCTATCCTTATCCTCCTGCTCTGGAAGAGGTCCTGCCCGACTATCTAAGATATAACACCGAATCCCTGGGCGTGATCCAAATCCCCGCAGAGCAAATGGTGGGCACGACCACCTCCGGCCGCAAAACAGCTTTTGCTCCCAACTTTATGCCCCTGCTTCCATCCAACACAGAATTTGCTGCCAAATGGGCAGAATTGTGTCGCTCCCATGAGAAAGACGGCATTTGGGAACCGGTAAAGGCCTACGAATATATGAATCACTATTATGTGACCGAGGGAAACAAACGAGTCAGTGTTCTTAAATTTTTTCAGGCACCTACTATTCCAGCTTTCGTGACTCGAATTCTTCCTCCCAAAGACGATTCTCTGGAAAATCGTCTTTATTACGAATATCTGGATTTTTCCCGACTGACAGGGATCCATGATCTGATGTTGTCCCGACTGGGCGACTATCCTCTTTTGCTGCGGCGGCTGGGGGCCGATCCTGATATGGCCTGGACAGAAGAAGAACGCAGGGATTTTCGCTCCTTTACCCTGAGATTTACTCAGGCTTACCATCAGACAGGAGGTGACAAGCTTCCCATCACCGCAGGAGATGCCATGTTGGTCTACCTGAAGATCTATCAACCTTACTCCGAGCACAAAGAAAAAATTATTGCCAACCTGCAAAAAGATCTTTCCCGCATTTGGGATAACATTCTTCTGCGTTGCCAAAACAACTCTGCCGCTTTGTTGATGGAGCCATCCAGCGAACCAAAACGCAGCTTTTTAGAACGGATCCTCCCTTCCTCTTCTCCCACATTGAAGGTGGCCTTTCTACACAGCGGAACAGCAGAAAACTCTCACTGGACCTATTGCCATGAACTGGGCCGTGCTTACCTGGAGCAAACCTTTGGCGATCAGCTGAATACTTCCATGTATGATGGTCTGACCGCTGAGACAGCCGACTCTGCTATACGAGCTGCCATAGACGATGGCAATACCATCCTCTTTACCACAGCTGCCGGTTTGATCGAACCCAGTCTGATGGCTGCCATTGATCATCCAGAGATCAAGATCCTTAACTGTTCTCTAAATTGTTCTCATCGGTACATTCGCACCTACTACGGCCGTATGTACGAAGCCATGTTCCTTACCGGTGCCATTGCCGGTGTTGTTTCCCCTACCGGGCGAATCGGTTATGCCGTCGATTTTCCCACCTATGGACGCATCGCCGACATCAATGCCTTTGCCATTGGTGCCAGAATGGTCAATCCACGAGCCGTTATCGATCTGCAGTGGTTTCCCACAGATTCATGGGATCCGGCTCCATTCTACACAAACAATGATACCGTCTTTTTAATGGGTCCGGAAAACCATGATCCCGGCAAAGCTCCCGGCCCATACGGATTGTATCGTGTTGCCGATGACCGTTCTTTGATCGATATCGCCATGCCCATGTGGCACTGGGGACGTTTTTATGAACGGTTGATCCGCAGTACCTTGAATGGCAGCTGGAAACAGGACGATGTCGACGGCACTTATAAAGCCCTCAACTACTGGTGGGGATTGTCCTCTAATATTGTAGATGTGATCACCTCACGTAAATTTTATGCTGACACTGACAAACTGATCCGCCTGCTGCGACAGTCTATCATCCAAGGGACTTTTGATCCTTTTACCGGTCCTCTGTATTCTCAAAACGGTACGCTACAAGTAAAAGCGGATCAGAAACTATCTCCTGTAGAGATCATCACCATGGATTGGCTCTGTGAAAATATCTCTGGCAGTATTCCTCGTCCGGAGGATTTTCCTCCCCACTTACAACAGATCGTACGACTCCAGGGAATCGGCTCCTACGAGCAGCAATGGCAACAGCAGATGCACTCCTCCCACTGATCATTCTATAAAAGAAAGGATATTCCTCTATCATGCGGATTTTGGCCATCTCCGACCATGAATCCCCCTATTTGTGGGATCATTTTGAAAAAGATCATATAAAAGACATCGATCTCATCCTGTCTTGCGGTGACCTGTCTGCTGAATATCTGTCCTTTTTAGCTACTATGACCAAAGCTCCGGTCCTCTACGTCCACGGCAACCACGATGACCACTATCAAGCCAAGCCTCCGGAAGGATGTATCTGCATTGAAGATCAGATCTATACCTTTCGTGGTCTGCGCATCCTGGGGCTGGGAGGATCCATGCGATATACAGAAGGACATCATCAGTACACTCCTTTGGAAATGGAATGGCGCGTTCGCAAGCTATGGTTATCCCTCAAACGCAGCAACGGATTCGACATACTTCTGACCCATGCACCCGCCAAGGGAATCGGAGATAATACAGATCTGCCCCATTCAGGGTTTCCTGTTTTTCGTCACCTGCTGGAAAAATACAGGCCTTCCCACATGATCCATGGTCATGTCCATCTCAATTATCTTCCCATGCATTCCCGCATCCTGCACTTTGAACAGACCCAAGTCATCAATGCCTACGAGAAATACATTTTTGAAGCAGGCGACTAATACTGTTTTTTCTTCTTCCTTCATACATTGTTCTAAAACAGTGTATGAAGGAATTTTTTATGCTAAATCTTCTGTGGGGAGGCATGATCCTGGTGGGAATATTGTGGGGTGCCTTTCATGGAACACTGGGACTGGTCACTGACCAGATTCTAACCAGTGCCCGGGACGCTGTCAATTTGTGTATTACCATGCTGGGGATCCTTTCTTTTTGGAGCGGTATCCTGGAGATCGGAGAAGGATCCGGTCTGTTAGATCGGTTTAGTCGTTTTCTTCGTCCCGTCATAAAGTTTCTCTTTCCCGATGTGCCTGACGGGCATCCGGCCCAGCAGGCCATGTCCACCAATATCATTGCCAATATGTTGGGGCTGGGATGGGCTGCGACACCGGCAGGACTGCAGGCCATGAAAGAACTGGCTCAACTGGACGGTTCTACGAATGGTTCTTTTTCATCGGGTCAATCTCATTCTGCACATTCAGATCCGCCTGCCTCCAATGCCATGTGTACCTTTTTGATTTTAAATATGTCTTCCCTGCAGCTGATCCCCATCAACATGATCGCCTACCGCAGTCAATACGGTTCTGTAAATCCCACCGCCATTGTCATGCCTGCTCTGATCGCCACTGCCGTCTCTACTCTGATCGGTCTGACTGCTGCCAAAGTCCTGGAAAAAATCTGGCCATAATAATATTTCATCCTCTCCAAAATAAAGAAAGGATAACTTTCCCCTTATGAACCTGATCCTCTATCTGTCAGATCTTATTCTACCCTTTGTAATTTTTTATATCGTAGCCAGTGGTTGGCTGGCCCACCGACCAGTTTATGATGATTTCGTCACCGGAGCCAAAAAAGGCTTTCAAACAGTTCTTAATGTCATGCCTACTCTCATTGGTCTCATGACTGGTGTGGCTGTCCTGCGCTCCAGCGGATTTTTGGATTTTTTAGGCAGCCTGTTTGCCAGGATATTTGGTGGACTTCTACATATTCTCTTTCCTTCCTTTGCTTCCTCTCTTGAACAGCTGGATAGCCTCACGGAACTGATCTCTGTGATCTTAGTCAAACTGTTTTCCTCCTCCGCTGCCACCGGATTGTCACTGGATATCTTCAAGGAATACGGCACCGATTCTTTTTTAGGTTTGACAGTCTCTTTGATGCTCAGCTGTACGGAAACTATTTTTTACACTATGTCCATCTATTTTATGTCTGTCAAAATAAAAAAGACCCGGTATACACTACCGGGTGCTTTGATCGCCACATTGGCGGGAGTCATTATGAGTATATGGTTGGCCACTTCCATGACCTGATCCATGACAATTTACTGGATTCTTATATTGCGGATATCTTTTCCACAGCTTAATGCTCCATCACATCTTTTTTCCACTTGCCGTGATAGTAATACTCGATCAGAGGAACCATGATCAACGTGGTGATACCCGCTGTCAATCCACCATTATAGAGAACGAATCCACCGTGGATGGCACTGGTGGAAGTACACATGATGGCGCACAACAAACCGGCCAGCATACCGATCTTCCAACCATATCGGCCGGCGATGGGACACAGTCCTGTGGCAAAGGCCACACCATTGATATAGCCCTGGGTCGACAGAGTCCAGGGAACTTCCATCCCAGTCAAATGACAGACGCCGGTAACAAACGCAGATAACACGGCATATCCCAACAGAATGGGCCACACATTGGCCGGATGCTGTCCAATGGCAACAAAGGTCATAGCCGCCAGCGTCACACCTACGGTAGCACCGGTGGCTCCGGCACCATCTGTAAACAGGATCACCACATTCATGTAGGCCAGGATCATAAATCCATAGATACCCAGATTGAGCAGTACCAAAGGTGCTCCATGCTCTTCGATAAAATTGTTGCGGTAACCACTCTCCTGCATCAGGCAGTTGTATCCGTAAAATCCTTTGCCATTCATCCACCATCCTGCTACCAGGCAAATACCAAAGATCAAGGTAAAGTAGATATTCGCAAAACCCAAATAACTATATCCATGAGCTGCATACACCTCATTGGTCATAGGCAATGCCGCAGGAGGCTCCAATCCCATGGTCCGATACATCATGGAATAGATCAACAGACCCATAAGACCAAAGGCCAATCCGCCATTGTACAAATTAAATCCTCGGTGCATCTTCAAAGTCCCTGGCAGCATAGCAGGGATGGCAAAGCCGATCATTACCGAAAATACTACTGCCAGTACTACACCGATCCAGGTGATCTGGACAGAACCAAAGACAAATTGATCTCCCAATGGATAACGAAACAAAAACTCACTGATAAACGGACCAAATGCTGTGGAAAACATGGCCATATCTACATGGCTGCGAAACTCCATCCGCATCACTTTGCAGGCCAGGACAATTCCAAAAATCGGCAGCCACATATTTAAAAAATTCAATCCATAAAAGCAATGGGCCACCACCAGGAAAAACTCAGCAATGGTACTGGCATGACAGTCACTGTGAGGTATGATGATCAACAAACAGCAGGCCAAACCGCACATACCGGCATTGAAAAAGGCCGATGCCAGATTGCCCAGCATAAAATAGTCGGTGACCAAAGGACAGGGGGAGGTCATGATGGTAAACCACCCTGGCAGTAATTGATCCCAGGCATCGATATACCAAGCCGCCGCAAAGCTGGCCAGGAAAAAACTGCCCGTCAGAAACAGACACAACTTTTTAATATTACGGCTGACTTTAAAACGTTCGTGCACCTGTTTCCCTCCTGTTTCTATCTATTCTATCTTCGGAGATCCTGTTTTCTCTTCTTCAACTAATCTCTATTCGGATATCTTCGATCAGATTGCCGCGCTTCTCCACTTACCCTTGCGATAGAAAAATACCGTCAGAAGAGCACCCAGGATCCAGGAGATCAGCAGAGATACGGCGATACACTCAAAGCGTCCGTAAGGCAGCTCCGGTGTTCTAGTCATCCAGGAAATACCGTAGGCCAGAGGAACACGAATAGCAACGGTACTGATCAGCGAGATCCACATGGGAGTCATGGTATCGCCGGCGCCACGCATTACACCGGACAGACACTGAGATACTGCCACTGCCAGATAACCTGCTGCCAGAATACGCATTACATATACGCTCAAGTCTACCAATTCCGGCGTATCGGTAAAGATCATCATCAGATATTTTCCAAAAATCAGAATAGACCCTGTCATAAAGGCAGACACTGCCAGGCCCATGATGGTACCCTGTTTGGCACCCTGATGTACCCGATCGTACTGTCTGGCACCTACATTCTGTCCTGCATAAGTAGTCATGGCCATACCGAAGGAGAAGTTAGGCATCATGGCAAAACCATCTACACGCATTACGATAACATTGGCCGCGATGAAAGTCTCACCAAAACTGTTGGTCAGAGACTGTACGATGATCATGGCAGAAGACATGATGGCCTGGGTCAGACCGGAAGGGATACCCAGACGAACGATCTGCTTAATGTGGCGACTGCTCATCTTCAATTCCTTTTTGCCCAGATCAAAAACTGCTTTCATGCGCATCAATTTCACCAGGCACAAAGCAGAAGATACACCCTGGGCAATGGCAGTGGCCAGAGATACACCGGCGACACCCATGCCAAGGCCCGCCACAAAGTACAGATCCAGCACGATATTTAATACCGTGGCGATCAACAGATATACCAGAGAAGAAAAGGAATCGCCCATTCCACGCAAAATACCACTGAGGATATTATAGTAAGCCAGACCGGCAATACCATACATCAAAATATTTAAATAATCCTTGCAATCCTCAAAAATGCTGGCAGGAGTATTGAGCATCCTGAGCATTCCCGGGATGATCATAGGCGCCACGATCATAACCACTAAAGACACCAAAGCAGTCAATGTAATACTGGTACCGATGGTCTTAGACAGTTCTTCCCTCTGCTTGGCTCCAAAATACTGGGAAACCATGATACCTACACCGGCAGAAATACCTACAAACAGTACCAGTAACAGATTAAACAGAGGGCCGGCACTGCCTACTGCCGCCAGGGCATTGTCACCTACGTAGTGACCTACTACGATACTGTCCACCGTATTGTACATCTGCTGGGCGATGTTACCGATCAACATAGGAATGGAAAACATAGCGATCCGTTTCCAGGGAGTTCCTACGGTCATATCTGCCGGTTCGAAAAGTTGCTTTATTTTACTCATTTTTATATCCTTTCTTTCTAGTATCTGCCAGTCGCGCACCATACTCAATGGCATTGACCAGACTCAATTCATTGGCATCTCCTTTGCCTGCATGATCAAAAGCAGTGCCATGATCCACAGACACACGGATGATGGGCAATCCCAGAGTGATATTCACTCCGTCCACCGCATTCCACTGTTGCTTTTCTCTGTCATAGACAAATCCCTGTACCTTAGTAGGGATATGACCCTGATCATGGTACATACATACTACGATATCGTACCAGCCACCAATAGCCTGAGGAAATACGGTATCCGGAGGGCAAGGTCCTATAGCGTTGATACCTTCTTCTTTGGCAGCCTCTATGGCCGGAGTGATCTCTTCGATCTCTTCTCTGCCAAACAGACCATTCTCGCCACAGTGGGGATTCAGCCCCGCTACTGCGATCTTAGGATCCTGGATACCAAGATTTTTACAGGCCTGATGAGCAATGCGGATCACTTCCAGTACCCGCTCTTTTTTACAGCGCAGGCATGCCTCCATGAGAGAGACATGGGTCGACACGTGAACCACACGAAAATCATTGTGGGCCAGCATCATACTGTACTTCTTAGTCCCTGTGTACTCCGCATAGATCTCCGTATGCCCAGAGTAATGATGTCCGGCCTGATGGATTGCTTCCTTACTGATGGCATTGGTAATGGTTCCGTCCACCTCACCCTTCATCGCCAGATCTATGGCCTTTACCACATACTGAAAAGCAGCCTCACCTGCCAAAGCCGATACCTTACCAACCTCCAGGGCAGTAAGATCCGGGATCATCTCCATATCATAGACATCGATGGTTCCATATTCAAATCCGGCATCCTTCACATCTTTGATGCCACGCACCGATAATTTGTCGGAAAGGCCGGTAAAGGTAAGCGCCTGTTCTAAAACATTCACATCACCGATCACCAACGGACGACACATTTCATAAATCTCTTTGGAAAGGAGTGTCTTTACAGTGATTTCCGGACCAGACCCGGCTGGATCGCCGGCAGTAATCGCAAGAATCGGTAATTGGTTCATAAATGCTCTCCTTTCCTGCAAAAAAGCACACAAATATCTACTATAATTTTATAGTTCTTCCGCCAAATAATCAATCTGTTTTCATCATTTCATTGCACAAAAAAATGGACATTCAAACTTGTAATAAGTATGAATATCCATTTTTGATTTTATAAACTATATTTTTCCTTTATACAGGAATAGCGTCCTCAAACTTCTCGGAATATGTATTCGCAGTTCCGGATATTTCACGATAGAAAGCTGCCTCAGACACATATTGGTAGGGATTTAACCACAGATTTCCGATACCGAGAGTGAATATACTCAAGAATGCCCATCCTATGAAACTGATACGAAGACAAAACAGTCTCCATTTGTTTCCTTTCATCATCTCTTTGGATGCGGCAATGGCTTCGCTGGCTGTCATTTCCGGATGCTCTGCCAGGATATAATCCGTCATGCTATAACTATAATTAGCAACGATTCCAGGAATAACGAACAGCAGTGACCACAGAAACACATACACTCTCTTTAAAACTCTTGTACAGACTGCCGTCTTCCAGTGAGGAAAATATCCAAACAACTGCTCAATACCGGTACGCTCCTGATCCACCAAAGAAAGATGGAAACGAGAATGTCCGATTCCCACCACACTGCCTAAAAACAAATAAATCAGAGCACATACTAAAGTAGCGATCAGGAAAAATCCGCCATACCTTGCAAGAAATATTCCGATATCAGAGTCAAGGCCGCCACCTGTTGAATAAATATTCTGTCCCAAAAATTCAAAATTCAATGTTGCAACAGACTCTTTTATTTGGATTTTAAACTCCGGACCTCCCTTACCAGTCCCTCCCAGGAGAGCGGCAATGATTCCGGCGATCACCGCGATACCCCATTTACCGCGCAATGCGTCACGGGCGATTTTTCTAAAATCTTCAGCGTACTTCATAAGATCTTCTCCTTCCCCTTTGTATCCATCGACTTTTATTACGCAAGATATTATATAACCATCTATTACTACTGTTTATGCAGTTCACACTTTTACGCAGGACTTTACGATCCCTGCAGCAATACCGATCAAGATCAGTGGTAAGAATAAGAATATACCACTGGCAAATAATACTACGATGATCAAAACAGGTAATGCCAATATCATCAGCAAACTGGCGATGAACTTTGCCAATCCCCAGGTCAGACGAAAAGTCAAACCAATGGTCTTAAACAACAAGCTAAAAAAGATAAAACAAATCAGTAATTCGAACATTTACGATCCTTTCCTATTTTATAAACCAATGCACTCGCGCACCGATCTTCTATTACGCTGCCCGATGAGATCAGAAGCGTTCAAATCCCAGATATCTGGTGCCCTGAAAACTCAGATTTCCTTGATCTCCCTCCACTAACATACCGTATTCATTTCCTGTCATATGCAGTTCCATGCGATCACCACTCTCTACCTGAAAAGTCACATAGTAAGTGGTGGATGTATGATGGTGATGATGTCCGTTGGCACCGCCATGATGATGACGAGTCACATTTGTCCTCTTGGCAACCACCAGTGCCGGAACCGTCAGTCTAGGAGAGTTGTTATTTTTATTCCACTGACTGATACCTCTCACCGCCGTCACAATAAACGTACCAATGACCAAAACAAATACCAGGGTAAACATGATACCAAACATATCAAAACCAAATGCAAATCCCATACTCATCCTCCTTTTTGAAGGGATCCTATTCTTACTATTATTGTAATAGGGTGTTTATAAAAAATAAATTTCAATATTAGAAAAATATACCCTCCTAATTTTCTATTTTTAGAAGGATATATTTTTTTCATTACTTTTCCTTTTATCTTTTCTTTTTATATTCTTCATACTGCCTGGCATCGATGGCACCGGTTGCCAGCATACGCTCCGACCAAAGCTGCAGTGTTTCTACCGCAATGGAGATTTTCTCTAGTTCTTCCTGAATAAAGATAAAATCCTCGATTTCATCTCCGGTGATCTTACCGTCCACCGTGATCTCGATGAGACGTTCTTTCTGCTTATTTAAAATATTTAAAGATGCCAGTGTCTCCAGTACGATCTGAGACAGATCCTTAGCCTTGATCTCAGGGACATACTGCTGACCGATGGGACACTGATTGGCACAATAATAATTGCACAGAACGGGCTGCTTATATTTCTCTGCCATGACCAGCACTTCATCGGGATGGGGGAGAGAACGCTCATTTTCGATCTTCTCAATACGCTCTGGGGTGATGCTCTCCAACAATTCAGAGGCAGCCTCTCTGGTCAGCTGCAGAGACTCTCTGGTCTTATGATACAGATTTTTATTTTCTTTGGTAGATGTTCTGGCCATAGTTTTTATCCTTGTTTTATTTATCTCACTGTATGCTTTGCAGAAAACAGATCAGTATTATCTGTCTATAACATTGTCTCATCGTAACAAGCTCTAGAGCCTCCAATGAATTTGGAACGGGTCCGTGCTGCCAATACCATTGCCTCACCGATTCGATTGTTTGTCAGTCTAAGAGGAACAGCAACCTTTTTCAAATGCATTCCGATCAAAGTAAATCCGATATCCAATCCTGCGTCAGCTTTGATCTCCTCTACAGCCACAGGCTCTTTTAAGATCGCATAAGCTTCCGTTGCCAGGGAACCACCTGCTTTGGGCTGAGGTACCACATTCACATATTCTGCAAAAGGCGCTGCCTTTCGCTCTATGATGATAGCACGATTCAAATGTTCACAACACTGGATTGCCAAAAAGAGGCCCCTACTTTCAGTCACATCATGCAGTGCCCGAAAGATTTCTTTTGCTACTTCTACATTGGAATTAGTACCGATTTTAGAGCCTACCACTTCACTGGTAGAACAACCGACAACCACTATATTTCCTTCTTTTAATCTAGCTGTTTCGCAAAGTTCTGAAATAGCAGCTTTTGTCTGCTCATAAATAAAATCATTCATATTACATTCCTTTTTTGTGTATTGTACTTTTTATCATAGTCATTTTTACTGGTACAAAAAACGTCGAAAAACTCTATCTCTAAGTTTTCGACGTTTTACACTGTCCCCGGCGGGATTCGAACCCACGGCCTTCCGCTTAGGAGGCGGACGCTCTATCCTGCTGAGCTACGGAGACAATTACCTATATTATTTTATATGCTGTCCTATGCAAAGTCAAGACTGCAGTTTTCCGAATGCTGAAACAATAAATACCTTATTCCCCTTTGTTCCAAAAGATATTCTCATATTTGAAATCCTATTCTATCATTACAAAGACATTTTTTTACCAAAATGACCGATACCCTGCAGCCAGATGTCTCCCTTAAAACGGCGCCCTACCTGGGGCTCACCCATCAGGTCTTTTTGATTAATACCGATAGTGATATCGATGCCATTGCAGGAGATCACCATACGATAGATATTCTCTCCCGTCCAGGAGTTTTCCATAAGTTCGTAGGATTTTATCTCACCAATCACCATATAGTTGTCACATTCCACACCGGTAGGCATGAAACAGGTATCTACGATGGAATAAATGTCTTCTTTTACCATGCGACGAGAGATCTGTCCATAGGTGTTCATATCATCCAGACTGAGACTTTCCATAGCTGCCTGATCACCGCTTTTGGCTGCCTCCAGCATACGACTGCGATTTTCCAGATTAGCATTGATCCTGGCGATCTGCTTTTCGGTCTTATACACCGGAAGCAGGATCTTTCCATATACAGACAGACCTGTCAAAGAAAATGAATCTAGCTTTACATTTTTTCCCTCATCCTGGCGCTCCTGATATTCCAAACCATTGGTCAGATAGAAAATCAGAGCGGAGCCCATATTGTACTCCTCACAAAGGACAGCATAGGATTCTTTGTCGGTATGGCGACGTACATAACCGGCCTCCATCTGTGTGATGCTGCTGCCTTCCATGTAGGGATAATAGAACTCCCTGACAAACTGATGATCCTCCACCTGCTGATACCCGTGCAAGATCACTCCAAAACCATCCCCCACCTCACAACGCTTTTGGGCATAGGTGTAGGCATGCTCTTCTTTTTGTTCCCCACCGTGGTAAGGAGCCTCTTCCATTTTCTGCAAAAGCTGTCGCTCCTGCGCTTTGGTTACCATCTCACTAAATCCGATGGCTCTCATATACATATGCACGTAGTATCACCTCTTTTCTATGAATATCATAAGAAAGAAATCTACAGCGAAAAGCAGAAATCCTGCTCTCCGCTGTAGTTATCTATTTTCTGTATTTAGAGAATATGACTTAGCCGATCACAGCCTTGCCGCCCATGTAAGGACGCAGAGCCTCAGGAATATTGATGGTACCGTCAGCGTTCATATTATTCTCCAGGAAAGCGATCAGCATTCTGGGAGGAGCCACTACGGTATTGTTCAGGGTGTGAGCAAAGTACTTTCTGCCGTCCTCACCTACGACACGGATCTTCAGACGACGGGCCTGAGCGTCACCCAGGTTGGAGCAGCTTCCTACCTCAAAGTACTTCTTCTGTCTGGGAGACCATGCCTCTACGTCGATGGACTTCACCTTCAGATCAGCCAGGTCACCGGAGCAGCACTCCAGAGTACGTACGGGAATATCCAGGCTGCGGAACAGATCTACAGTGTTCTGCCACAGCTTCTCAAACCACATAGGGCTCTCCTCAGGCTTGCAGACAACGATCATTTCCTGCTTTTCAAACTGGTGGATACGGTATACACCCTTCTCCTCGATGCCATGAGCACCCTTTTCCTTGCGGAAGCAAGGAGAATAGCTGGTCAGAGTATAAGGCAGATCTGCCTCCTGATTGATGGTATCGATGAACTTACCGATCATGGAGTGCTCACTGGTACCGATCAGGTACAGATCCTCGCCCTCGATCTTGTACATCATTGCATCCATCTCAGCAAAGCTCATAACGCCGGTCACTACGTTGGAACGGATCATGTAAGGAGGGATGCAGTAGGTAAATCCACGATCGATCATGAAATCTCTGGCGTAGGAAATTACAGCAGAGTGCAGTCTGGCGATGTCACCCATCAGGTAGTAGAAACCATTACCAGCCACCTTACGAGCACTGTCCAGATCGATACCATTCAGCTTTTCCATGATCTCGGTGTGATAAGGTACCTCGAACTCAGGAACCACAGGCTCACCATAGCGCTGAACCTCTACGTTCTCACTGTCATCCTTACCGATGGGTACGGAAGGATCGATGATATTAGGGATGGTCATCATGATCTTCAGGATGCGCTCCTCTACCTCTTTCTCACGCTCAGACAGCTCATTGACACGGTCAGCATCGGCAGCAACCTGTGCCTTTACCTGATTGGCTTCGTCCTTCTTACCCTGCTTCATCAGAGCACCGATCTCCTTGGACAGCTTGTTACGGTTGGCACGCAGAGCCTCAACCTCCTGCTTGATGTCGCGATTCTCTCTGTCCAGAGCGATCACTTCATCTACCAGACCCAGCTTATCATCCTGGAACTTATTGCGGATGTTCTGCTTTACGATCTCAGGGTTCTCTCTTAAAAACTTGATATCTAACATGATATACCTCCTTGTATTTGCGTCTAAGTTTTTTGTTCATTTATTGAAATTGTTGAAATCTGTTGATCACTTCGTGCTTCGCACTCCCGTGATCACAGCCACCATTCGTAATCCAGGCTATCTCCCTACTTACTCATGATGTCATATCCGTCCGATGTCCGAATGCTTAGGCACATATATGTGCCACGCATCGTCCGCCGTCCGGACTTATCTCAACAAATGAAAAAAGCCTCCTGTCCCCATTCTGCAGGGACGGAAGGTTTCCGCGTTGCCACCCAGCTTGCCTACACAGGCCGCTCGTATGCGCGATAAAGGGCGCACCCTTCCGACTCTTCGCCGGCTGCTGGGAAAGTGGAACGACTGCCGTATCTGACGATTCTCACCTGCCATCGTCTCTCTGCATAGATCGTGCGGTCTTAGTTTTCCTCTGACGCAATTGTACTTTATTACTTGATTGTGATTATACATTAGGAGCCTTGATTTGGCAAGGGGTTTTCATTTATCTATATTGCATTTTATTACATAAGATCTCTATGTTTACAGTGAACCGTTTTTAGTCTGGACTTTTTTTATTTCACATGTTATGATTATTTTGCTGCGGCACTTCCAGTAGAAAGGAGGTGATTCACAGTGGAGCTTCTTATTTCCTTCATCGTTTCTGTTATGGCAGGTGTAGTATGCCACTACATATGCAAATGGCTGGACAGAGATGAGCAGCAACAGCCTGAACAGGCCTAAGCCACCATAACGGCATAGAAAAGCCTCAGAGCTAGCACCTCTGAGGCTTTTCGCTTTTTTCACAATGGAATTATTTCCCTCATAATTCAATTACATTATAGAAATCCTAATTTGAAATGTCAAGACTAATTTTAGTTCATTTTGTATTTCTATATTTTTTATTATATTCCACCAATCAATAAAATAGTTATACAATACCCTGCATCTTCATGGCTTCGGCTACCTTCTCAAAACCGGCAATATTAGCACCGGCTACGAAGTTACCTTCTACACCGTACTTGGCAGCAGCGCTGCTCACCTTGGCATAGATGTCTACCATGATCTGCTTTAACTTGGCATCAACTTCTTCGAAAGTCCAGCTCAGTCTCTGGCTGTTCTGGCTCATCTCCAGGGCAGAAGTAGCTACGCCGCCGGCGTTAGAAGCCTTACCGGGCATAAACAGGATCTTGCTCTCCAGGAAGTAGTCAGTAGCTTCTCTGGTGCTGGGCATGTTAGCACCCTCAGCTACGCACTTGCAGCCGTTTGCAATCAAAGCCTTAGCATCGTCCAGGTTCAGTTCATTCTGAGTGGCACAAGGCAGAGCTACGTCACAGGGAATGGTCCAGATACCCTTACCCTCGGTGTATACGCTGCCGGGAACCAAATCAGCGTACTCCTTGATACGACCACGACGACCTTCCTTGATCTGCTTTACTACATCCAGCTTGATACCATCAGCATCATATACATAACCGTTGGAGTCGTTCATAGCAACGACCTTAGCACCCAGCTGCTGAGCCTTCTCTACAGCGTAAGTAGCTACGTTACCGGAACCGGAAACTACTACAGTCTTACCAGCCAGGCTGTCACCGGCGTGATTCAGCATCTCTTCGGTGATGTAGATCAGACCATAACCAGTAGCCTGAGTTCTGGCCAGGGAGCCACCAAAGGACAAACCCTTACCGGTAAATACACCCTCATACAGACCGGTCAGCTTCTTGTACTGACCATACATATAGCCAACTTCTCTGGCACCTACACCAATATCACCGGCAGGAACGTCTTCATCCGCACCCAGATACTTATACAGCTCGTTCATCAGGCTCTGACAGAATGCCATAACCTCACGGTCGCTCTTTCCCTTAGGATCAAAGTCAGAACCACCCTTACCACCGCCGATGGGCAGACCGGTCAAAGAGTTTTTGAAAGTCTGCTCAAAGCCCAGGAACTTCAGAATACCCTGGTTTACGGAAGGATGGAAACGCATACCTCCCTTGTAAGGGCCGATGGCGCTATTAAACTGTACGCGGTAAGCCTTATTTACCTGCACATTACCATTATCATCTACCCACGGTACACGGAAAGAAATGATTCTCTCAGGTTCTACCAATCTCTCCAGCAGACTGATCTTGCGGTACTCTTCTTCATGAGCATCAATAACTAATGCTAAAGAGTCCAATACTTCCTTTACTGCCTGATGGAATTCAGGCTCACCGGGATTCTTTGCGATCACACGCTCCATTACTTCAGATACATAAGACATAGTTTTTTCCTCCTAACGAAAATATATCTGCAGTCCACAGGGACTGTATCTTACTCTACAATAGAATATTCTAAAATATGTATTCCAGATTTCGTAAAATACTTTATTTCTTTAACACTTTATTCTATCGCATTATATTTCTTTATTATAGACTTTTTTTTGAAAAATGCAAGAAAAATTTACATTACATATCATATTTTTCCTTACTGATTATGATATAAAAAACGCCGATACGCAGGAATCATCCCTGTATCGACGTTTTTGTGTTTTCTTTTCCTAAAAACTTATAAATAAATATTATGATTCACAATATTCTAAACTAGTGTTTTTTACGAGCCTCTTCCAAACTCTGAGATTCTTCTTTGCTCAGTGCCACATCACACTTGCCTTCTTTTACTTCCTTCATATATAAATAGCAGGATTCACGGCTGTGGATACAGTTGAGCAGAATACCATTATCGTTGCGATCCAGCATAGTCACTGCAAAGCTAAACTGGCCACCCATTCCCTTAAAAGCATCGTAATGTACGATGGATGTCTTCTGATAGGAGCGATTCAGTGCAATATTCACTGCCTTGATCACATCTTTATTGGCCTTATCTTCCTGCTTTAACATCTCCACATCTGTATATACCTTTTGGAAGCTATCCTCCAAGCTTTCGGCATCCTTACCACGCATAAACAGATCGTACTTACGATACAGATCTTTCTGCTTTTTCATCAGGACAATGACCAAAACCAGCAGTACTGCTACCAGTGCTGCCAATCCATAAATCAAGATGGCAGGATCAAATCCCAGATTGTTTAACATACTATTCTCCATGACAAATCATTCCTCCTACTGTGCCTTATCCAGCAGATCCAGGATTCTTTCCAACTCGTCTACGGAGTAATAAGAAATCTCGATGCGGCCCTGATTCTCATCTTTACGATTGATAGCCACTTTGGTTCCCAGCTGGTTCTTCAGTTTTTTCTCAATGTCGCGATAGATTGCCTGACCTGCTAACTGAGGTTTTTCCTTCTTTACCGGAGGCTCCAACAGGGTTTTCACCAGCTTTTCTGTCTCACGTACACTCAAATTTTTATCAATAATCGTCTGAGCAGCCTGCAGCTGCTGATCCTTATCCTCCAGACTTAATAAAGCTCTGGCATGACCCTGAGTCAAATCACCACGAATCACCATCTCCAGGATAGAGTCATCCAACTTTAATAAACGCATGGAATTGGTAATGGCAGTACGGCTCTTGCTGACTCTCTCTGCAAGATCTTCATGCTTTAATCCAAACTCCTGGATCAGCATCTGATAGGCTCTGGCTTCTTCGATGGGATTTAAATCCTGTCTCTGAATATTCTCGATCAGTGCAATTTCCATGCCTTCCTGACGAGTCATTTCCTTGATAATAACAGGAACTTCCTTCAAACCGGCCAAACGAGCAGCTCTCCAACGTCTCTCACCGGCTACGATGGCATAATAATCTTCTTTTTTCTGCACCAGCAGTGGCTGCAGCACACCATACTGATGAATGGAATCTGCCAGTTCTGCCAGGGCATCTTCATCAAACATTTTACGAGGCTGTTCCCGATTGGGTTCGATTTTGTGGATATCCATCATAAGAGGCTCTCCAGTAGGTTCTGCTTCTACCTCTACGATTTTTTCCACTTCTACGATTTTTTCGACCTCGACGACCTTCTCTACTTCAACAACTTTTTCTACTTCGACAATTTTCTCCACTTCAACAACTTCTACCACTTTTTCTGCAGAAGTTTCAGAAACCATATCATTCACAGGAATCAGAGAATCCAATCCCTTACCTAAGCCTTTTCCTAAACCACCTTTTTTCTTAGCAGCCATTATACTATCCCCATTTATGTAAATATTTTTCTAAGTTTTATGATTACTTTTTCCAAAGTTTGCGCTTTGTTGTCTTTGCTTCCGGCATTTTTTCCATCTGATGTTCGATCACTTCCTGGGCCAGAAGACGATAGCTCTCTGCACCAGAAGACTTACTATCATATACATTGATCGGCAAACCATGGCTCGGTGCCTCTGCCAGACGAACATTGCGTGGAATAATAGTCTTATATACATTTTGACGCAAGTTATTCTTTACATTTTCTACGACCTGCAGAGATAGATTGGTACGAGCATCATACATAGTAAATACTACGCCTTCCATATCCAAAGAAGGATTCAGGCGCTTCTTTACCAGATTGATGGTATGGATCAGCTGACTCAAACCTTCCAGTGCATAGTATTCACACTGGATCGGAACCAGTACAGTGTCTGCAGCTGTCATAGCATTGACTGTCAACATATTTAAAGAAGGAGGACAATCAATAATGATAAATTCATACTTATCTCGAATTTCTGCTAACGCACTCTTTAAAATATATTCTTTTTTATCAATACCGATCAATTCGATCTCTGCACCAGATAAATTTACATTGGAAGGTACCAAATCCAAATGATCAAACAAATCCGGAATGATACATTCACTTAATTCAAACTCACCCAACATCATCTCATATACAGTACGATCGATCCGATTTTTATCTACACCTAAACCGCTGGTGGTATTACCCTGTGGATCCAGGTCTACTACCAATACTTTTTTACCAGCCTCTGCCAAACAAGCAGACAAATTGATGGAGGTAGTTGTCTTACCTACGCCGCCTTTCTGATTGGCGATTGCTATAATTCTCCCCATAGTATACTTCCTTCTGTTTCAATGATAACTGTCTTTAATCCGTTCTTACACGCATCAGTTCAATGACATGAATGGGAATATCCAATTCTTCTAACATCCATTCTACATCCATGTTAGTGTATCTTCCTACGATACTGGCATACAGATATCTGGCATTAGCTTCGCCCATATGAGCAGCCTCGCAATTTGCAAATGCCATATGATACAACATAGTGCCAAAAACAGGCAGTTCGATCAGTGTCTTTAACAATTTACTCTTCTGATCAGGCATTTTTCTGTTTTCTTCTTCTACAGGATCTAACAGAGACAACTGTACTACATATTCAGGTTTATATTTTGCTACTGCTACTGCAATAGTAGCAGAACGGCCTTTGGCTACCAGATGTACCGGCTGTCCTATGATCTTCTCGATACACTCTACTACCTGCAGTACATACAAGAAATTTGTATACGTAATTGCAGGCTTATCAGAGCGACCACAACCTAACAGATCCAGACTATAGACAGTTCTATGCTGTGCCAGCTGATTCATTAATTTATCGCAGTTGTCTGCATTTTGATTTGGATATAAATCATGTAAAATCACGATAGGATGTCCGACACCACCTACTTTCTTTTTATAAAAGAATGTGCCATGTTTCCATTCATGAAAATCACCTTCTTCGCAAGTCAAAGATTCTTTTTCCTGCATTTTTTTGAAAATCATACGATTCCATGCTTCTATTGACAAAACGGCTGCACCGATCACAGCAATGGTTTTCAAAATTGGATGATTTTTACTCATGATATAAGTCCTTTCTATTCATGAAGCCAGATTGTATCTCTGATTTATTAAAATCCAGATACATAATGCAATGGAATTATTATAGCATGATATCATGTATTTATACAAATGTTTTTTCCCGTTTTCCTGATTTTCTTTTTATCATTTCTCTTAAAATTTTCTTACATTTTACATTTAAAGTAAATACAAAAGGGCAATATGTTTCACGTGAAACATATCGCCCTTATATTTTTGTTTAAAAATACTTTATAGAGGATTTTTCGTTGGCATACCCGCTTTACGAGGATACTTTTTATCCAAATGACCCTTCTTTTTAATAATAACGAAAGATCTGGATAAGTCACTGTCCGGTAAAGTGATTTTAGCAATGGTAGCAGGTTCACAATGAAGTGTGCGCACAGCTTTTTCTGCATTGGTAACTTCTTCTTCCACCTCTCCAGCTTTATAAGAGATAAATCTACCTCCTACTTTAATAAAAGGAACGCAATACTCAGACAAAGAAGATAAATTAGCCACAGCACGGGATACACACATATCATATTGTTCACGATATTGTTCATCACGTCCAAAATCTTCTGCTCGACCATGAATCGTATCAATATCTTTTAACTGGAGTTTTTCAATAACGGCATTTAAAAATTGAATACGCTTATTTAAAGAATCCAACAATGTGATTTTTAAATGAGGAAATACAATTTTTAATGGCATACCAGGAAAACCAGCACCAGTACCTACGTCCATCACAGATTTTACCTTAGACATATCTGTAATTTGACAAACAGCTACGCTATCAATAAAATGTTTTAACAAAACATCTTCGAATTCGGTGATACCTGTCAGGTTCATTACTTTATTCCATTCTACAAGCATTTCATAGTAAGTATAAAGATTCGATGCCTGATCATCAGTTAATTCAATATTTATTTTTTTGAATGCTTCTTGAATTCTCTGTTTCAATTTTCTTCTCCTAAGAATGTTTCACGTGAAACATATTTATTTATGCTGACGACTCATTTGCTCCAGATATACCAACAGAACAGAAATATCTGCAGGAGATACACCAGAAATACGAGAAGCCTGTCCAATAGAAATCGGCTTATACTGATTCAATTTTTGAATCGCTTCACGACGAAGACCTTTGATTTGAGTATAATCAAATTCCAGATCCAATTTACGCTTCTCCAGTTTTTTAAACTGCTGAACCTGACTATTCTGTCTACGGATATATCCATCATATTTGATATTAATATCCACCTGCTGAATCACATCGTAAGACAACTCAGGACGATTTGGATCAAGAGGAGATAACATATCATAGGACAACTCCGGACGACGAACCAACTCAGCCAAAGTACTGCCACTCTTTAATAAAGTACTGCCATGGTTTTCCAGGAAAGACTGAACTTTGTCATTCGCTCCGATAGTTGTAGATTCCAAACGTTTAATTTCTGCTTCAATGGCAGCTTCTTTCTGACGTAACTTCTGATAACGTTCTTCATCGATCAATCCAATTTCATAACCAATAGAAGTTAATCTCTGATCCGCATTATCCTGACGCAATAACAGACGATATTCCGCCCGTGATGTCATCATACGATAAGGCTCAAAATTTTCTTTTGTAACCAAATCATCAATCAGTACACCAATGTATGCCTGGGAACGATCCAATACGATCATCTCTTTTCCCTGGATCTTACGAGCCGCATTAATACCAGCCATCAATCCCTGAACAGCAGCTTCTTCATAACCGGAACTACCATTGACCTGACCGGCTCCAAAGAATCCCTGAATCTTTTTAAACTCTAAGGTAGGATACAGTTGATTCGGATCAATACAATCATATTCTATCGCATAAGCATTACGAGCGATTTTAGCATTTTCTAATCCAGGTACTGTATGATACATGGCAAACTGAACATCTTCTGGCAGAGAACTGGACATACCACCCAAATACATCTCATTGGTATAGTTTCCTTCCGGTTCTACAAATACCTGATGACGATCCTTATCCGGGAACTTCATTACCTTATCTTCGATAGAAGGACAATATCTGGGGCCAGTACCTTCGATCGCTCCGGAATACAAAGGAGAACGATGGATGTTGGAACGAATAATCTCATGAGTCTTTTCATTGGTATAAGTCAACCAACAAGATACTTGCTCTTTTTGAACCAATTCAGGATCTGTAGTAAAAGAAAAAGGAACGACTCTTTCATCACCAAACTGTTCTTCCATCTTAGAAAAATCGATAGAACGTCGATCCACTCTGGCAGGAGTACCTGTCTTAAAACGACGAATAGTGATTCCATGCTGCATAAGAGATTCTGTCAGATGATTGGCTGCCTGCAATCCATTGGGACCGGTATATTCGCTGATATCTCCATAGATACAACGGGCCTTCAAATATGTACCAGAAGCCAAAATAACTGCTGACGCATAATAAATCGCACCAGAATTAGTTCTGATACCAGTCACCCTATACCTTTTATCAGTATCCGAATCACCTTCTGCCATTTCAGTAAATGGTTCTGTCAGTAATTCGGTTACCTCTGCCTGTCGAATAGTCAGATGATCCGCATTTTCCATCACATAACGCATCTGTCGGGTATACTCCTGCTTGTCTGCCTGAGCACGCAAAGAATGTACAGCAGGACCTTTGGACGCATTCAGCATTTTAGACTGGATAAATGTCTTATCAATCACTTTACCCATCTCACCACCCAAAGCATCCAATTCACGAACCAAATGCCCCTTGGAACTGCCACCAATATTAGGATTACAAGGCATTAAAGCAATACTATCAACACTCACGGTAAAAACGATCGTTTCCAGACCTAGCCTGGCAGCTGCCAAAGCAGCTTCACAACCGGCATGACCGGCACCAATCACGATCACATCATAATTTTCTGTAATTACAGCCATTTTTATCTCTCTTACAATTATAATTCAAAAAAATATAGTAAGTAAATTTTAAAACTATCCCAGAAACAAGGAAATACTTATTTACCCATACAGAAACGATGGAAAATCTCATTGACCAGATCATCTCCGACTTCTTCGCCGATGATCTCGCCTAATTTTTCATAAGCACCCATCAAATCAATGGAATAAAAATCTTCCGGCATTTCATCATAAACACTACGTTCTACCATCTTCAGACTTTCTCTGGCTTCTACCAATAAATCTTTATGACGAACATTAGTAATAGTGATTTGATCATTAAAAGAAACTTTACCGGCAAAAAACAACTCACTTACTTTTTCACGAAGAGTTTTCAAACCAATACGTTCCTTTGCAGAAAAAGCAACTACCTGTCCTTCAGAAATATACTTAGAAACAGACTGAGAGATAGATTGAAGTAACTCTTCGTTCACATCCTGGCGATCTGTCTTATTTAATAAAGCAATTACTTGCTTTCCCTGAATAGATTCTAAAATATGAATATCATTATCATCTAATCCTGCAGAAGCATCGGCTACATACAAAATTAGATCTGCATCAGAAGCATGCTTTAAAGCACGTTCCACACCAATACTTTCAACCAAATCTTCTGTCTCACGAATACCGGCAGTATCTAACAGACGAAGACTGATACCATCTAAAACAATATTTTCTTCCAGTACATCGCGGGTAGTACCGGCAATATCCGTAACAATGGCACGCTCTTCTCCGGCAAGAAGATTTAAAATTGAAGATTTTCCTGCATTGGGCTTGCCCAGTATAACAGTTTTAATACCTTCTGTCATCTGGCGACCATTATCAAAAGAACGAATCAGTGCAGATAGACGATCCTGTAATCCTTTCACTAAAGGAAGTAAACGATAGGTATATCCATCCAGAGAGATATGTTCCGGATCATCTAACGCAGATTCAATGAAGGCAATTTCATAAATGATCTGACTGCGCATCTCTTTGATCTCATCTGAAACATTTCCTCTCAGCTGACGAACCGAAGCATCCAGCGCATATTCATTTTGAGATTGGATCAGATCCATAACTGCTTCAGCCTGAGTCAGATCCATACGACCACCAAGGAAAGCTCTCTTGGTAAATTCACCGGGTTCGGCCAGACGGGCACCATTTCGAAGAACTGTTTCCAATACTCGTTTAACAACAAATACGCCACCGTGACAATTGATTTCCACAGTATCTTCCGTCGTAAAACTACGGGGGCCACGCATCAGCATGACCAATACTTCATCAATCACAGTCGCTCCATCATAGATATGTCCATAATGAATGGTATGGCTTTTTTGTGCAGTCAAAGGACGACCGGAAGGAGAACGAAATACACGGTCAGCCACAGCAACAGCATCCTCACCGCTAATACGTACAATACCAATTCCCGAACTGCTGAGAGCTGTAGAAATAGCTGCAATCGTATCTATTTTCATAAATGTCCTCCTTTTCTGACGATACTTATTCATTATTATATCTTATTCTCATAAAAAGTATATATCAATACCCACCCACACGCAAGTATGTGATAGACATTGATATTTACTTTTTGATATTTCTACCTGAAATTCAATACAAAACTTCATCGAAATATTTTATATATTTACGAGGAAAGAGATTCTCCGATCAAGTCGAAGAATCTCTTTCATTGTCATCATTATTTCTTAGAACTGTATCTGGTATTCTTAGGAGAAATTACGATGTGACGATAAGGCTCCACACCTTCACTTCTGGTAACCACATACTTATCATTCTGCAATGCAGCATGAATGACTCTACGCTCATAAGGATTCATGGGCTCCAGAGAAACAGGTCTCTTGGTTCTCTTAACCTTGAAAGATATATTATTGGCCAGATTTTCCAGAGTTTCCTTACGTCTCTCACGGTAATTCTCGGTGTCAACCTTTACGCGGATATACTCATCCTCGCCCTTGTTAACTACCAAGCTGGACAGATACTGGATAGAATCCAGAGTCTGGCCTCTCTTACCGATCAGAACACCCATATCGTCACCGCTTAAGTTTACGATGATGGTCTTTTCCTCAGCATCAAAACCGGTCTCGATGGTCACTGCCATATTCATAGCACCGAACATCTCACCCAGGAACTTCTCTACACGAGCCAGCAGCTCTAAAGTAGCTTCATCAGTGGGTCTTACCAGTACAACAGGCTCCTTGGGCTCTTCTTTTACGATGGGCTTAGGAGTTTCCTTAACCTTGTCAGCTTTAGGTGCTTCCTTAGTATTATTATTGTTCTGAGGCTTTTTTTCTTTCTGAGGCTTAGGACCCTTGTTAACGTCCTTCTCAGTATTCTTAGGAGCCTTAGGGGCTTCCTTCTCCTGAGGCTTAGAAGCCTTAGGAGCTTTCTGAGGCTGCTTTTCCTTGGCAGGAGCTTCCTTCACTTCCTTGGTTTCCTTTACAGGAGCCTTAGCAGCTACGGGAGCAACTTTTTCCTGAGGCTTAGAAGCCTTAGGGGCTTCTTTCTTCTCAACCTTTGGAGCTTCCTCTTTCTTTTTGGGCATCTCTAACAGATACTCATCCTCGTTCTCCATGGGCTTAGCTACACGGATCACAGCGGGTTTAGCAAACATTCCTAAAAAACCGGAACTGCCTTTTTCGATTACTTCGTAATCCAGACGATCACTGGAAATACTAAGTTCAAGCAGAGCTTTCGTAATGGCTTCATCCACGGTTTTTGCGGAAAATTCCATATATTCGTTCATATAGGTCTCCCTGCTTATTACTTCTTAGTGTTCTTCTCGTTGTATTCCTTAACCATCTGAGCCTTTGCGGCCATGCTGCCAGGCTTTGCGGCACGGTTGTTATAATACTCAGTATTATTTACCTGCTTACCGGCATCTACCATATTTCTGGCAGGAGAAGCAGCCATACGAGTCTGAGCAGGAGCAGAATAGCCACCGGCCATGCCGTACTTTCTCTCAAGCTCTTCGATGTTCTTCTCTACGGTCTTCTCGCTCAGCGGAGGCAGACCCTTTCTGGCGCGCTTCTTATTCTTCTTTTCAATGTTCTGGCGAACCAGGTCATTGACATCGGTGTTGTTTACCTTCTTATTGATAAAGAACTGAGTGATCACGCGGAATACGCTGTTAGCTACCCAGTAGATACCAATGTAGCAAGGGAAAGTAAAACAGAAGAATACGCTCATCAGAGGGAAAATGGTGTTCATGGTTTTCATGGTCTGAGCAGTAGGATCATCCTGTGCATTCTTACCATCCTTGTTGCCCATATCCATCATCTTGGTACTCAGCCACTGAGAAGCACCGGCCAGGATAGGAATCAGGATCGCCCAGGAAATCTTCATGCCGGGAGATTCCATCAGATTGATAGGACCAAAGGACATGATTTCCATGATCTTGGTAGAGTTCTCAACGATCACCTCAGACAGATTAGGGAAAATCTGCTGCAGCTGAGCCCACTCTTCTCCGTTGAACTGATACATCAGGTCTACCAGCTTGTTTACCTGAGTCAAATCAGCATTCTTTAAGTTGTTAGAAGCAGCCAGTTCAGCCAGCTTACCGGCAAATCCTTCCTGCAGCTGGATCTGAGAAGCGATGTTAAGGAAATATACCTTAAAGGAATTGATGTAGGCCGGCATGTTCATAATAACACGATACAGACCTAACATGATAGGCAGGGTGATCAAACTGGTCAGACAACCACCGGTCATGGAAGTACCGTACTTGTCATATACAGCCTGAGTCTCAGCCTGCATACGGATCTGAGACTTCTGATCCGTCTTGTTTTTGTACTTGTTCTGAATGGCCTGGATCTCGGGCTGGATCAGCTTGTTGATCTTCATGCTCTTCTGCTGATTGTAAGTCAGAGGAATCATCAGCAGAGTTACTACTACAGTAAAGAGAATGATAGCAAGGCCTACGTTTTCGATACCGAAAATAGAACTGGAAATATTATAGATAAACTCCATAACATATCCAAACAGAGCAGTAATCCATCCTAAAATGAATGTATTACTCTTGGTCAATAAAATCAGGTTCACTTAATGTACCTCTCTTCCTACGGAACAGGATCGTAGCCACCCTCTGCAAAAGGGTTGCATCTTAATATTCTTTTAAAAGCCAGCCATGAACCTTTTAAAGCACCATACTTTTGTAATGCCTCAATGGCATACTCCGAGCAGGTGGGTCGATATATACAATGGGTATATCGCTTCAATCCCGACAAATATCTGCGATAAAATCGAACCATGGCGATCAGTATTTTTGTCATACTGTCTCCTTCTTTTTAATACGGTGCATGGCTGCCAGATGTAAAAAAGCTCTCTCAATATCGTGGTAATTCCTGTTCGCTGCCTCGTTCCTGGCAATGACCACGATGTCATACCCGTCGGCGATTTGATGACGGGTGAGTCTGTGACTTTCTCGTATCAGACGCTTTACACGATGTCTGACTACACTGTTTCCAACTTTCTTACTAACGGACATGCCAATACGGGAAGGACGATCCTCCCCTGTCGGCAGCACATACATTACCAAAGATTTGTTGGCAAAGGATTTACCTTTGTGATAAACCTTTTGGAAGTCACTGTTTTTTTTCAGATAAAACTCTTGTTTCATGCCGCCTCCCGGATCAATAGACTATGCAAAGTCTGAGTATGGGACGGAGAAAACAAAAGGCCACGAAATTGCGGCCTTACGCGGATAACTGCTTTCTACCCTTAGCTCTTCTGGCAGCCAGAACCTTTCTGCCGTTGGCAGTGCTCATTCTCTTACGGAAACCGTGTACCTTTGCTCTCTGACGAGTCTTGGGCTGGAATGTCATCTTCATAGTGTAGGATCCTCCTTTCGTGGTGTATACCAGTATGTCTCTATTTTTGCAAACAAAAATAAATCGGCATACTAACGCATCATAACTGATTATATGGAATAAATGTAGGTTCGTCAAGTGTTTTATTTTGAAATTCTTTAAGAAAAGTATTGAATTTCATAGGAAAATTGCTGATTTGAAATAAATATTTATGTTCAGACACGCTCTCGCTCCATTGCGCGCATAGCGGCACATAAGGCTCTCAGGCCCCAATAAGGACCTGCTCGCCAAGTGCCGATGGGCGCAAAGGGTCTGCACATAAATATTATTTCAATCTCAGCTCTTACTAGAAAATTAATACCTTTCATTTATTTCTATATCAAAAATATTCTCATATATCATTTCAAAATAAAATTGTCTCTCTGTAAACACTAGATATAGACCCTAATTTAAAGTTTTCCCTTGGTTTACACTATTTATCCACAAGTTATACACATTCTGTGGATAAGTTGTGGATTTAGTGTATATGTGGATATAAATCCTTTATTTTATTAGGTTTTTCTCTGTGGGAAAGTATTTATCCACACAGTGGATAAGTCACTTTCTCGCTATTATACAGATAGTTATCCCCAAATCGCTTTCCACAGTTTACACACTACATTTAGTGTTGCTAAAATAAGCTCCACAATACATTGTATGAATGAGTTTCTTCCTATTATAATATGTGGTTTATAAATAATTATTTTCTATCATCTTTCATACTTCTAAACATATCCATTTTTTATCCACATAAGATACATAATTTTAGGCATTCCATCCCATTACATTTTTATATGCTCAAACCTTTTATTTAGCCCCAGAAGGCGATTTTATACTATTTTTGATTTTTATTATATTTTTCAATATTAACTTGAAAAATACGGCGATTTTTGCTATTATATTACTAACTATGGCTGGGAGGATGCCCTGCCGTCAGATTTTGAAAATAAGATCATTTTACCGTTATTTTTGGGGAGAAAAAGCAATGCTGCAGACGATTCAGAGTAAATGGAATATTATATTAAATACCATGAAAGAGGAACACGAGATTTCCAATGTCTCTTTTAAAACCTGGCTGTTACCTCTGAAAGTTTTGGCTGTGGAAAATCACACAGTCACGCTTTTGGTACCCGACAGCGGGATCCTGCCTTTTTTACGCAAAAAATATACTCTGATGCTACAGGTTACCATTGAAGAGATCACCGGCTATGAGTGTACTGTTCAGTTTGTTTCTGAAGAAGAGAGCAAACAGTTTAAACCGGCAGTTCCGGCTCCCACCGCTCCTGCTTATTCTAATGGTAAGAATATTACCCCTAACGCTAAATATACCTTTGATACTTTTGTAGTAGGTTCCAATAATAAACTGGCTCATGCTGCCTGCCTGGCTGTAGCAGAATCTCCTGCTGAAGTATACAATCCTCTGTTTATCTACGGAGGCGTTGGATTGGGTAAGACTCACCTGATGCATTCCATCTCCAATTTTATTTTGAAAAATGATCCCTCTGCCCGTGTTATGTACGTAACCAGTGAGACGTTTACCATCGATCTGATCAATTCCATTCGTACCAACACCACCGAGGAATTCCGCGATAAATATAGAAAAAACGATATTCTGCTGATCGACGATATTCAGTTTATCCAGGGTAAGGACAGTACGGTAGAAGAATTCTTCCATACATTTAATACTCTGCATGAAGCGAAAAAACAGATCATTATCTCCAGTGACCGTTCTCCCAAAGATCTGGTCGATTTGGAGGAGCGTCTGGTTTCCCGCTTTGAATGGGGTCTGTCCGTAGATATCCAGGCACCTGACTATGAGACCCGTATGGCCATCCTTCGTAAAAAAGAAGAACAGGAAGGCTACAATATTGATAATGAAGTGATCAAATACATCGCCACCAATGTTAAGTCTAATATCCGTGAGCTGGAAGGTGCTTTGACCAAGGTCGTTGCCATGGCTCGTCTGAACAACAGTAAGATCATCGATGTAGCACTGGCAGAAGGAGCCTTAAAGGATATGATTTCTCCTAACCAGGCTAAAGATATTACTCCTGACTTCATTATTACTATGGTAGCGGAGCATTTCGGTCTGAAGGTGGATGACCTGGCCTCCAGCAAACGTAACAAAGAGATCGTTTACCCCAGACAGATCGCCATGTACTTATGTCGTGAGATGACTGACATTCCTTTAAGCAACATTGGTAAGTATCTGGGTGGTCGTGATCATACCACGATCCTGCATGGTATTGAAAAAGTAAAAGAGACCATCAGTACCGATGAGACTTTACGCAGTACTGTGGATATCTTAAAGAAGAAAATTAATCCTTCTTAATAGTTATCCACAATTTTAGTGGATAACTATTGTATGTTTTGTGGATAGACGTGGACAACTGTGGATATTCCCTCTTTTGACTTTATAGACCAGAGGAACCTCATGTGGACAACCTGAGACTTATCCCAACCTTATACCTGAGGTTTTCACACAGTTATCCCAACCGATTTTCCTTTATTTTATCAGGGATTTTTGGGTTTATACACATATCAACAGCCCCTAATACAACGATTACTGAACTTAACCTTAAATATATCCCTCCCGCGTGCGGGGGATAACCCACTGTGGATGAACAGAAAGGAGCTTTTTATGAAACTGTCATTTTCCAAATCTAATTTGTTAAACGGTATCAATATCGTTTTAAAGGCTGTGCCTGCCAAAACTACTATGTCTATTCTGGAATGCATCCTGATCGATGCTACCACCGGTGACATCAAGCTAACCGGTAATGATATGGAATTAGGTATCGAGACTAAGGTAGAAGGCTCCATCTTAGAGAGAGGTAAGATCGCTATCGAAGCCAAGTTGTTCTCTGAGATAGTACGTAAGCTGCCTGACAGTGAAGTAATCATTGAGAGTGACGATAAGTACAATGTATCTATTACCTGTGAGAAGGCTTCCTTTAAGATCGCCGGTAAGTCCGGAGATGAGTTCTCTTATCTGCCTATGATCGAGAAGAACGGTCACATCAGTCTGTCTCAGTTTACTTTGAAAGAAGTGATCCATCAGACTATTTTCTCCATTGCTCCTGGAGATACCAACAAGCTGATGACCGGTGAGTTGTTTGAAGTATTTGAAAATGAATTGAAAGTAACTTCTCTGGATGGTCATCGTATTTCCATCCGTAAAGTTACTCTGAAAGATACCTATCCGAAACAGAAAGTAGTGGTTCCCGGCAAGACTCTGATCGAAGTCAGCAAGATTCTGTCCGGTGATACCGACAAGGATGTGATCATTTTCTTTGGCCGCAATCATATTCTGTTTGAGTTTGAGGATACTCTGGTAGTTTCCCGTTTGATCGAAGGTGAGTATTTCCGTATCAACCAGATGTTATCCGGTGATTACGAGACCAAGATGACCATCAATAAGAAGGATTTCCTGGAGTCTATCGAGAGATCTGTTCTGTTGATCCGTGAAAATGATAAAAAGCCTATCATTCTGAATCTGCAGAATCAGAATCTGGAGATGAACCTGACTTCTATGATGGGTACCATGAAAGAAGAAATTCTGGTACACAAGCAGGGTAAGGATATTATGATCGGTTTCAATCCCAAATTCCTCATTGATGCTCTGCGTGTTATCGAGGATGAGACTGTAGATATTTATATGGTAAACTCCAAAGCTCCCTGCTTTATCCGTGATGAGCAGCAGAATTATATTTATCTGATCCTGCCGGTAAACTTTAACCGCGCGTAACCAATCCATCGGGAAGTGATTCTATCGACTCTTGGATGGAGCGACTTCTCACCCTTGTTTAAGAATATATAGGAGATACTATGCAAGTTATTACTTTGAGAGAAGATTTTATTAAGCTGGGCCAGGCTCTGAAGGCTGCCAATCTGGTAAGTTCTGGTGTTGAGGCTAAGATCGTGATCCAGGAAGGTCAGGTTTTGGTCAATGGTGAAGTAGATGACCGTCGCGGCCGCAAGCTGTACGATGGTGATACCTTTACCTTCCGTGGAGAGACTGTAAAAATCCAGAAATAAGTGGGGCTGCCATGATCATCCGTTCTCTGGAACTGCAAAATTTTCGTAATTATGAAAATGCCCATATCGAATTCTCCGAAGGGGTCAATATCTTTTATGGGGACAATGCCCAGGGTAAGACCAATATTTTGGAAGCCGTCTATTTGGGAACGACTGCTCGTTCTCATCGGGCCGGTAAGGACAAAGAGATGATTCGTTTTGGGGAAGAAGAGGCCCATATCAAATATTTTGTGGAAAAAAGAGGCATTACCGACCGTGTGGATATGCATCTGAAAAAGAGTCGCTCGAAAGGAATTGCCTTAAATGGACTTCCTCTTCGTAGATCCAGCGACCTGTTTGGTATTGCCAATGTGGTATTTTTCTCACCGGAGGACTTAAATATCATCAAAGAAGGTCCCTCGGAGCGCCGTAAGTTTATAGACATGGAGTTGTGTCAGTTGGATAAGGTGTATATGAGTAACCTGACCAACTACAACAAAGTGGTCATGCAGCGCAACAAGCTTTTAAAAGAGCTGGAATTTCATGAAGATTATCTGGATACCCTGCAGGTGTGGGATATGCAGATGGTGAAATATGGCTGTGAAGTGATCCGTCGTCGAGAACAGTTTGTAAAACAGTTGGAAGTGATGATGAAGAAGATCCACAGCAGTATCACCGGCGGCAAAGAGGAAATTACGGTTTCCTATGAGCCCAGTGTCCGGGCAGAGGATTTTAAGAGAGAGTTGGAGCGCGGCCGCACCCGCGATCTAAAGGCTCGCGTCAGTCTCATCGGACCTCACAGAGATGATCTGGCATTTTTGCTGGGAGACATTGATATCCGCACCTTTGGTTCCCAGGGACAGCAGCGTACCGCTGCCTTGTCCTTAAAATTGTCAGAGATCGAGATCGTCAAGGAACGGATCGGCGATCAGCCCATACTGTTACTGGACGATGTTTTGTCTGAGTTGGACAGCAGCCGTCAGGAAAAATTATTGGATAGTATCCAGCATGTGCAGACTTTTCTGACCTGCACCGGCGTGGATGAATTTGTAAAAAATCGTTTCCCGGTCAATAAGATTTTCCGCGTGACCCAGGGGACTGTAAATAGTGAAAACTAGGTATATTTTTCAGGAGGAAAAACAATGAGTTCTGATTACAGCGCAAGTCAAATCCAAGTGCTGGAAGGTTTGGAAGCCGTCAGAAAGAGACCGGGTATGTATATCGGCAGTACCTCTGCCAGAGGTCTGCATCATCTGGTGTATGAGATCGTAGACAACTCTGTCGACGAATCTTTGGCTGGATTCTGTGATACCATCAAGGTGACGATCCAGTCGGATAATTCCATTACCATCAAGGATAATGGTCGTGGTATGCCCGTCGATATCCATCCTAAAATGGGTATCCCTGCCGTTGAGGTTATTTTTACCAAGCTGCATGCTGGCGGTAAGTTCGGCGGTGGCGCTTATAAGGTATCCGGTGGTTTGCATGGTGTAGGTGCGTCTGTCGTAAATGCTCTGTCTGAGTGGCTGGAAGTTGAGATCCGCCGTGATGGCAAGGTATATCGTCAGCGCTATGAGCGCGGCAATGTAGTGTCTCAGCTGGAACAGGTTGGTACCTGTCGTAAGAATGACCATGGTTCTCAGGTTACCTTTAAGGCTGACGCTGAGATTTTTGAAGAGACCGTATACGATTACGATATTCTGCGCAAGCGTCTGAGAGATACTGCTTTCCTGACCAAGGGTCTGCGTATCGAGTTGGAAGATACCAGAGATGATGGAAAGGAAGAAGTATTCCATTACGAGGGCGGTATCAAGGAGTTCGTTCAGT
>JAFYLG010000241.1 GCA_017537225.1 Lachnospiraceae bacterium | reverse complement strand
TCAATGTGGTAGGCTACTCCCTGGGCAGAGCATTCATCTATTCTACGCCGGAATACTCCCTGCTGAAGCTGCCTTTCCAAATCTTCCAGGCCGCTTTCGGTGCAGTGGTATCCATGCTGCTCTGCTTCTCCGCCGGCCTGCTGGTTTTCTGGGACAAGTTCTCCAATCGCTGACACTATCAGAAACATCACTCACAGGTGATTTTATTCGGATAAGCAAACGGAATACAACTGTCAATGTCACATCCAAGAAGTTCAGATACTTCTGTTTTGTATATTATTTATGCTTTTGCCCAGCATCATGTATCTTAAAAAGAGACATCCATTTTGTTTATCATACCATGCAGATGTAATACAAGCAAGCAAAGTCCCGGCAGATATTTCTGCCGGGACTTTAACTGTTTTACGAGCACTCGCCTTTACAGGTTGTTTCTTTTTTTGTTTTACCATCTTTTCTTGCGGGCACAGACAGGGCACATACCATTTACGGCAGTACCAGGCTTGATGGACATTCCACATTTGGTACATCCGTCAGAATCTACCCGTACTAGCGGTAAGCGATTCATGTGAGGCACTTGTACCAGATGAGTGCCGGACATGCCGCCATGGATACAGATATTGCTGCAGATGCCGCAACCGGTACATTTGGAAGGATCGATATAGATGGTGCGTTTGCCATCTTTTAGAGGCCCTACTTCCAGGGCCTTGTGAGGACAGACACGTTCGCAGATGTTGCAGCCAAAACAGGATTTCAAAAACTTAGGCAGGTGCACACCAAAGGTGGGCATAGTAGGGATGGCAGGAATGGTAACTTCTGCCTCCGGATTCTCAGCCTTGATCTTCTCGGCTTCGGCCTGAGCCTGCTTTGTTTCCTCCTGAGCTTTCTTGGTATTGGCGCGAATGCGGTCTACCGTGCTGGCCAGCAGTTGGCGATAGGCCATGCTGTTGTCTTCTTCTTCCTCATCGATAAAAGGCATCATATCCAGGATCTGACGGGCAGCGGTCTTGCCAATGGTGATACCCATGCCCCCAAAGAGATCTCGACGGCTGATGGCCTTGTCTTCTTTAGGAACCTCAAAACGGCCCTGTCCCAGAATATGTACTCGTTTAGCAAACAACTCTACTCCCAGGAAATCCTGCACCAGCTTTAAATTATCGCGGAGGCAAGAGACTCTCTTGGGATGATCGCAGCGAGAACAGGCGCCTACATAAAATACCACATGAGTATACAGTGCCAATGTGGAGATCAGCTCCCAGGGGATACCAGCCATACACTCAACGCGGCGAGTGCAGGGAGTGCTCTCCTTATAACAGGCAAAAGAAATAGGAGCGGACAGATCCAGATTCTCCGTATACTGTTTCTGCAGCTCTTTATCCGGTGTAAAGCAACGGGAAGGGCAGGCAGACACACAGAGGCCGCAGTTGGTGCACTGATCCCAGTGCAGCGGCTCCTTAGGATCCATGCTAAATACCTTGCCAGGACACAGGTCATGGCAGATGGTGCAGGTGGTTCTGCGCTGGCAGCGATTGATACAGCGGGCAGCAGAAAAAGAGGGGCGAGGGGAAGCGCTCATGACGCTGCCCAGGGTGCGAGTCAGGATACCCATGGAAACCTCCGGATATATGGTAGTGATATGAGTAACGAGGCGAGTTATGATGGATAGAAAGTATGTCAGAAATATGCCTCGAATGATACAAAAGATGCGCTACTATCATACCATGAATGTTGGGAAAACGCAACCAGGGCAATTTTTTGCCATAAGAGCAGTGACAAAATTCTTCCTCGTCAAACAGAGAATGCAGAACATACTTGTTCGCTTAAAATGGATTCCAGTTCAGCGAAAGATAGAGAAGCGATTTGCATGATCTGCTCCAGGCAAACTCCATTTTTGTACATGGAGTGAACTAACTCTTTCTTGGTTTCAAGTTTGCCTTCAAGTCTACCTTCAAGTCTACCTTCTTCCTTGCCTTCGGCGATCAGTTCAGTAATGGCTTTGCACATATTTATGGCACCTCCTTCTGATTTTATGTATATGGTTTGTTCTAATTGATCCAGTTCGGGGGAATGGCTATAAGTTTGGATCATATGGTAGGCATCATCATCCAGTGATTGAAAGGCTGGATTTTGCAATACATGGGTGCGGAATGCTTCCGTATTATCAGCGAATCGTATACTGTCAAACACCAGACGTAGATCAGAATGAAAAATATCGGTGTTTTCCAATTGCTTTACAGGAAGAACATGAATGCGATAATCGTTGATAAAGGGAATAAATTCTTCCGGTAGCCCTTGGAGATTTAACAGTTGAAGTAGACTGGTGGCGCCATCCCATTCATCGCCAAAATAGAGAACAATGGTGATGCAGGGGTGAAGGCGATCCTCTTTGCGAAAACGACAGAGATATTCTGCATCTGTCAGTTGGATCCGTTTTTCGTGATACTCATTGAGGATCTGTTTTCCGTGCTTTCGGGCCTGCCTTTCATATTCACGGGTCTCGTAGCCCATACAGCGAAGTGGCATTAAGTAATGTGTGTGTTCTTGATGCTCGATACCAATGACCATAAAATTCACTCCAAATACCGCTTTGCGTACCAGGTCTCGCGACTTGGGGTGGATCTTCTTATGAGGCCCACGGTGTTGCTTGAGTGCAGTTCGTCGGTACAAAGAAAGTGATTCCAAAGATTGTGGATCACGGTCTTCCAACTGGTCAGGAGAAACCAAAAGTTGTCCCTTTCCGATCACTCCGTTGATCAGATCGGCAAAACGAGTTTCGTCATCTAAATATTGTTTTAATGCAGTGTCATATTGGCCCATAGATTCCTCCTTTGGAATGGTGGTCGCTGATGTACGCGATAAATACTCTGCGTACAAAAATTTGTGCAGGAGAAACAAGGCACCTTTGATATCGTCCGGTGCGCATGCTTTTTCAGTTAGTATCATAGGAGAAGGAAGCGTGAAATATAGAAAGATGCGATCCGGATCGGAGAAGTGGAAATGATCCAAAAAGAGTTCATGTGCTTCTGGACTGAGTATAGCACAGTTTGTGGAATAAAACAAGCTCACTTTTTGTGAGGGTTTCAAAGAAAAACGTTGCCAAAAAGTGAGGATTATCAGACAATGGGGAAAGCTTTCTGGTGAAGGCTATGAGTAAAAAAGAACATCGTGAATTTAAAGGAGTAATCATAGAAGTGACTATTGAAGTATCATATTATAATTGACAAACCTCGGTCATCTAGGTATAATAGACATAGATGACCGAGGTATATGTGTAATGTGCCTTGTAATGGATTGCATGAGTATTCAATGAAAAAGGAGGAGATCTGTATGAAAATCGAAAAGAGTCTGTTGTCTGGAAGCACGCCCATGTTGGTGTTGGCTTTGTTGAAAGATGGGGATAAATATGGTTATGAGATGATCGAAGAACTGGATCGTCGCTCCGATCATACCTTTGAACTGAAGGAGGGGACATTGTATCCTTTGCTGCATGCCCTGGAGAAAGAGCGTTTTGTTACTTCTTATGCAAAGCAGACGGCAGGCGGCCGGGAGCGAAAGTATTACAGCCTGACCAGTAAGGGATTGGAACAGCTGGCGTATAAGGAGAAGGAATGGAGACATTTTACTACCGCAGTGGACGCAGTGCTGGGGTTTGCTGTGGCGGAGGGAAATATGTCGTTGGCACCTGCACCAGCTACCATATAAGTAGGAGGTGCCTATGAAGTTCGGAAGAATTGAGGACTGGTGCCGGCAGGCAGTCAGCCAAATCAAGTATCCTCCGGATCGTCAGATGGTCCACCAGGAGTTAAAGGCTCATATGGAAGATCGCTATGAGGCATACTTGGAGCGTGGTTTCTCGGAGAAAGAAGCCGAAGCCAAAGCCCTGGAGGCTATGGGCAGTGCTCAGGAGATCGCACCTCAGTTGGCGGCCATCCACAGACCCTTTTGGGGATATCTGCTGTCGATCAGTCGGTATGTGTTGATCGTAATGGCCTGTATTTTGATCGTTCCCGTGTTTCAATATGTCAGAAATATGGGGATCCGTGGGAAGGACTATCTGTACGATCCCGCCCGTCAGCGTGATCCTTACATACAGGAAGAATGGAATGGTGGGCATCGCATCTTATATCTGGAACCTGGGGTGGAAGCCAGATCCGATGGGTATATTTTCCGTATTACGAAGGCTGCGATATGGGAATGGGACGAATCGGAGGGCCATATGTTTCATTTTCAGATGGATGTCATAGACAACCGCAGCTGGGTGGAGGATGCAGATATAGGACGATGGTTTTGGGCTGAAGATGATCGAGGCAACTACTATGCCAGTTTTTATGAGAGTATTCCCGGAAGCCGATATGTCAGCGGCAATTCCTATCGCACGGGTTTCTTTACCAGGACCTATGAAATGTGGCTTAGCGGATACGAAGGAGAAGATTTGCAGTGGGTGGATCTTCATTACGACAGAAGTGGCCGGGATATCACCTTGAGGATCGATCTGACAGGAGGTGAGGCTAATGAGTAGGAAAAGAAATTGGTGGGAACGGACCTGTCGAGAAATCCGTAGCTGGTGGAAGCAAGGGCAGAAACCCAGAAAGTTGCGGATACTGGTCAACGGGATCATCATTTTGATCTTTTTATATTTGTTGTATCTAATGCTGGGTGGGCCGATACTTACCATGGAAAACAGATTTCGCCGTATGGAACAGGTCCATATGGTGGGACCGGGAAAAATCCTGGGAATTGAGACTGGCGATTATTTGTATTATGACCATGTGTTGCTGGCAGAAGACGAAGAAGGTGTTATTCTCTATGCCTGCGATTCTAGGATATGGCACCGCAATGACAAGTTGGTGTATCGACAGCGAAGGGGAGACATTATGATGTTGATGTTGCCCATAATGCCTGGGCAATTGAACCATCATTGGGATTTTCGCTTTCCGGTGGTGCTGTTTGACCGACATCCCAAAGCAGTGCAGGCTCGGTTAGAAATCGAAGTGCCTGGACAGGAAAACGGTTATACCGTAACATGTCAGAGAAACCATCAGGGCTACTTTTTTGGTGAGATTGTTCACGTGGGCGACTATTACAGTGGAACAAAAGCAGAGTGGCTGCAGCTGCTGGCAGATTTATCCAACAGTTCCTCTGGGACGACAGACCAAACAGTAATCCATGTACGTGTACGTCTGTATGATCAAGAGGATCATTTGATCCACGAAGAAACCATAGAGTTGTGTTCGGTGGCTTATGAAAATCGAGAAAGACAGAAAGGGGGCTCTTAAATGGAAGAGCAGAACATGGCAAAAAAGAAACTGATCAAAGCATCGGTTCTATTGCTGGCGTATGCGGTCACCTATCTGCTGGGACGAATTTTCTTTACGGAACCAGGGAATTATTCCCTGGAACAGTGGCTGTGGGGAGATTGGAAGCAGTTAGATTATCTGTACGGCTGGCTGCTTGACAAGGGCTGGTTTCTCTATACCATTGTGTTTTCTATGCTCATGGCAGTGAAAGGAAAAGAACGACTAGGTTGGTGGGTCTGGGCTGGTTTTACCACCGGGATGTTGTTGGGAGAACCTGCCGGAAGCACACCGGTAAACCATTCCTATCATTATGGCTGGAAGGTGTGGCTCCTCTTTGTTCTGATATCCATAGTGGCAGGCCTTATCACAGAAAATATATACAAAGAACATGGTACCTGCCGTCATCGGTCGTTTTTGTATGTAGTAACGGCGGCGGTGATCGTCTGCGGATGGGTGGTCTTAGGTACAATATTGAATGTGCAACAGATTTAGAGAAGTTAAAATCCCTCCCCGTCACGGGGAGGGATTTTCCGTAAACAAGACAAAATAAAATAGGTTCTCAACGAAGACCGTGTGCGCCCATCGGCACTTGCTGAGCAGTCCTGCTTCGCAGGGCTGAGAAGCTTATGTGCCGCTATGCGCGCGCTCGAGCGAGAGCGTGTCTTCATGAGAACCTATTTTATTTTTGTCTGTCTAGGACTTTAAATCCTAACCATTACAGTTCGCAGTTATTTACAGTACGAGGGAAAGGAATCACGTCTCTGATATTGCTCATACCGGTCAGGTACATTACGCATCTCTCAAAGCCCAGACCGAAACCTGCGTGACGGGCAGAACCGTACTTGCGCAGATCCAGGTAGAAGCCGTAATCCTCAGCGTTCAGACCCAGCTCGTTCATGCGGTTTACCAGCTTGTCGTAATCGTCCTCACGCTGAGAACCACCGATGATCTCGCCGATGCCGGGAACCAGACAGTCCATAGCGGCTACGGTCTTGCCATCCTCGTTGAGCTTCATGTAGAAGGCCTTGATCTCCTTAGGGTAATCGGTAACGAATACAGGGCGCTTGAAGATCTCTTCGGTCAGGTAGCGCTCGTGCTCGGTCTGCAGATCGCAGCCCCAGAATACCTTGTAGTCAAACTGGTCGTTGTGCTCTTTCAGTAGCTCGATGGCCTCGGTGTAGGTCACATGACCAAAGTCGGAGTTCATAACGTGGGTCAGACGCTCGATCAGGCCCTTGTCAACGAAGTTGTTAAAGAATGCCATCTCCTCGGGAGCGTTCTCCATCACGTAGCGGATCACGTACTTCAGCATACCTTCAGCCAGGATCATGTCGTCCTTCAGATCAGCGAAAGCGATCTCAGGCTCGATCATCCAGAACTCAGCGGCATGACGGGTGGTGTTGGAATTCTCAGCGCGGAAGGTAGGGCCAAAGGTGTAGATCTTTTTGAAAGCCATGGCGTAGGTCTCACCGTTTAACTGACCACTTACGGTCAGGTTGGTGGGCTTGCCAAAGAAGTCCTGGCTAAAGTCGATGGCACCATCCTCGGTGTGAGGAATGTTGTTCAGATCCATGGTGGTTACCTGGAACATCTCGCCGGCACCTTCACAGTCACTGCCGGTGATCAGGGGAGTATTTACGTATACGAAACCTCTCTCCTGGAAGTACTGGTGGATGGCGTGAGCTGCCAGGGAGCGTACACGGAATACGGCCTGGAAGGTGTTGGTACGAGGACGCAGATGAGAAATGGTGCGCAGATATTCAAAGCTGTGACGCTTCTTCTGCAGAAGGTAATCGGGAGCGGAAGGACCTTCCAGCTCGATGGTCTCGGCCTGGATCTCGAAAGGCTGCTTAGCCTCGGGAGTGGGAACCAGAGTACCCT
>JAFYLG010000240.1 GCA_017537225.1 Lachnospiraceae bacterium | reverse complement strand
CCTCCTGGTACAGCTCCACCATGGCCTCAAACATAACGCCATACTGATACTGGTAAAAATCATCCCGATTGATGATCTCTGACGCGATCAGCACCGCTTCCTTATCCATAAGCATGGAGCCCACCACCGACTGCTCCGCCTCCACGCTGTGGGGCATGACTCGTTTGATCAGTTCCTCATCCATAATCCTTCTCCTGTCGTGCTACTGTTACTCCTGACCACTTCCGTCCCGGCGGGTCTGACCGGGGATCTCTCTAAGAGCTCCATCTCACCTCTCCTTACAGGGCAGCTACCAGTACCTTTACCTTGGCAGTTACCTCAGGATGCAGCTTTACATTTACAGTATAAGTACCGGCATCCTTGATGGCACCGTCGGCGCTGATCTTTTTCTTATCCACTTCCAAGCCCATCTCCTTCTGGATAGCCTCAGCGATCTCTTTAGTAGAAACAGAACCAAATACCTTGCCGCCGGCACCCATCTTCACTGCTACCTTGACAGGAACGGACTCCAGCTTGGCAGCCAGCTCCTTGGCGGCAGCCAGAGCCTCAGCAGCCTTCTTGTCAGCATTAGCCTTCTGCAGCTTCAGGTCATTAAGAGCCTTGGGAGTAGCCTCGATACCCAGCTTCTTAGGCAGCAGCATATTCTTTGCATAACCCTCTTTTACCTCTACTACATCGCCCTTTTTACCCAGGGCTTTTACATCCTGCAATAATACTACTTTCATATCAGATATCTCCTTCTTCTACCATTTTTGTCACGGTATGTTTTACCAGTTCTTTGGCCTCAACTACGGTGCAGTCCTTTAACTGCGCACCGGCAATGGTCATGTGACCGCCGCCGCCAAATCGCTCCATGATGACCTGTACATTGACCTCATCGATGGAACGGGCACTGACATAGATCTCACCCTTGTAGGGAGTCAGTACAAAGGATGCTTTCACACCCACGATATTCAACAGCTCATTGGCCGCCTGAGCGCCCACCACAGTAGGGCTCTCCAGCCCCTCGGAAGGACACACGCTGATAGCATAGGACTGAGCAAAAATCTCAGCCTCACTGACCGCAGCGGCTCTGGCCTTATAATCATTCATATCATCTCGCAGCATCTTGCGAACACGGGTCACATCCGCACCGTTTCTGCGCAGATAAGCAGCCGCCTCAAAGGTACGGACACCTGCCTTGTTGATAAAGTTGTTGGTATCTACTACGATACCTGCATACATCAGATCTGCCTCGCTGGAACTGATGCGCACTTCCTCACCTACATACTGCAGGATCTCCGCAACCAGCTCACAGGTGGAGGAAGCGTAAGGTTCCACGTAAGACAGAACAGGATTTTCCACCTTTTCAGAGGTCTGACGATGATGGTCCAGTACCACCACGTCACATCCCCGATTCAAAATACCGGGACACTCCGTATAGGAAGGACGGTTTACATCCACCACTACTACCAGTGTAGAGGTGTCCACCATCTCCAACGCCTTTTCGCAGGAGATCAGCACCTGTTCTTCGCCCTCCTGATTGGCCTGTACACGTTCCAGCATAGGACGCAGAGATGCGGTGATAACATCCGACACTACATGGCATTTTTTGCCCAGGGTGGTACAGATCCGGTGGATACCGATCGCCGCACCATAAGAGTCCACATCGCCGATACGATGACCCATGACCAGAACCTTATCACTCTTTTCGATCAGCTCACGCAATGCATGAGCTTTTACGCGAGCCTTTACTCGGGTGTTGCGCTCCATCTTCTGGGACTTGCCGCCAAAGTAGGCAATATTATCTTTCTCCTTAACGACTGCCTGATCGCCGCCACGGCCCAGAGCCATATCCATGGCCGTACGGGCAAAGTCATAATTCTTGGTATAGGTATCTGCTCCCAGACCCAAACCGATACTGATGGTAACAGTCTTATCATTACCGATGCTGACGGTCTTTACATCCTCCAGCAGGGTAAACTTTTCTTCTTTTAATGTGGCCAGATGCTTTTTCTTTAAGATGACCAGGTACTTATCCTTTTCGATCTTTTTGATCAGACCATCCAAACGGGTCATATATCGGTTGATCTTACGGTCGATCAGTGCCACCAACAGAGAGCGGCGCACTTCCTCGATACTCTCCAGTACTTCATCGTAGTTGTCCAGATAGATCAGACCCACTACCATCTTCTCTTCGTCATTCTCTCTGCGGTAAAGAACGATCTCTGTCTCATCATAAAGATACACACCGTACAGACCGCCCTGAGCATCCTTTAATCCCAGCATATCCAGAGACATCATCTCCTCCGATACCGGGATCCGTTCCAGTTCCAGACGATAAAAACCACCGTCCAGCTGAGCGCTGTAGCGATAGCTCTCCTCTGTCAGAGGAAAATCTTTTTTCTTGATCTCCGCAAAAATATCCCATAGATAATTGCGATGATTGTTGCTCAGTTCAAACAATTTCCACAACCGGTCATTGGCCCAAAGCACATGGCCGGACTCATCCATCAAACCGTAAGGTACCGGCAGCTGGGTCAGTACCTGATGCTGCACCTGGGCATTATCAGCCGTCAGATCCAGTACTTCACCGTAGATGCGGGTCTTTTGATACCAATACAGCAGACCTGAAGCTACGGCTCCTGCCAACGTCAGCGGCAGCATAACAAAGCCGGCAGTCTGATCCACAAAAAACAGGATCACGTTGACTACTGCGATGGCAGCTGCAAACAAAATGGGCCAACCCAGATATTGCTGAAGACGTCCTTTACTCTTTTTCTTATTACTCATATACGACTCCTGTCATTATAGAACAAAAGATAATCGTTCCCCATATTATCATTTCTATTATAACAGACTTCCCACCATTTGACAAGCGCCGTCCCCTCAACGGAGACGGCGCCTGGTAGATTTTCTCTATTTTTTATTTTGCTTGATCAGGGCCATAATGCCGCGTCCTGCCACATATACTGCCACCACACACATCAGGATCCAGATCACCAACGTAAATGTAGTTTTAGACCACAGATGACAAACCGCTCCCATTGCTACCAAAAACAGACCGGATGCAATGTCGCCGGTAGGATCGACACTCTCTCTTCCTGCCGGAGCCACATTCTGAAACATCGTCTTTTTTT
>JAFYLG010000239.1 GCA_017537225.1 Lachnospiraceae bacterium | reverse complement strand
TCTATGATCCCTCCGACAATGGTCACGAGGCGACGATCCAGGCCTGGATGAAAAAGATCCAAGAGGAAGCATGATGAAAATTACAGTTCTCATGGAAAATACTACGATAGATCCGTCTCTTTGCTGTGAGCATGGGCTGAGCCTTTACATCGAGACTGGGGACCATAAGATCCTTTTTGATATGGGCCAGTCGGCGGCTTTTGCGGAAAATGCCGTGAAACTGGGCGTGGATCTGATGGCAGTAGAGCTGGCGGTCTTGTCCCACGGTCACTATGATCATGGCGGTGGCTTGCCTCGTTTTCTGGAAATCAATTCTACGGCACCGGTGTATCTAAACCAGCATGCCTTTGAACCTCACTACAACGGCACCGACAAATATATCGGTTTGGACCAGAGCCTGGAGGGATCGGATCGTCTTATTTTCACCGCCATGGATGTGGGACTGGATCAGGGGATTCTACTGTATATGGCCGAAGACAGAGAAGGAAGCTATCCTCTGGACCCAGCCGGATTAAAGATGGCAGCAGAGGATAACACTCTTATCCCTGAGGATTTTCGCCACGAACAGTACCTGATGATCTGCGAGAAGGACAAGAAGATCCTTTTTAGCGGCTGTTCCCATCGAGGTATCCTCAATATTATGGAGTGGTTCCAACCAGACATTTTGATCGGAGGATTTCACTTCTCCAAGATCGATCCCGATGGCGAGGAAAGAGATCGTCTGGACCAGGCAGCAGAGATCCTCGGTCAGTACGACTGCACCTACTATACCGGCCATTGTACCGGCCTGCGCCAGTATGATCATCTGAAAGAAAAGCTGGGAGAGCGGCTGCAATATCTGGCGACGGGGCAGGAATTAGAACTGTAGACATATAGGTATCGAAAACTTAAAGGTTTGTGTGAGGGCGCCGTTGTTTTTAGCAAAAAGATAGACGGTTAGATCCCCTGCGCTCCGAACCCCGCAGTTTCCAACACATCAGGCCTATATACTTTTTCAATCCTACGTTTTACTTGAGAAAAACAACAAAAATTTTCAAGGATTTCGGAAAGATTTATAATGCAGAACCTTGTCGAATGTGATATGATAGACTAAATATTTCTATCATTCGGCAAGGAAACGTGTAACACACCTCCCTTGCGGATGGTGTGTTTTTACTTTATGAAAGATTGCTTGTCTTAGATGGTTGGGGGAAGTTACCGTGAAAGAACAGATCAGCTTGTTGGCTAAGGGCCAGCAGATGGAACGGCCGCTGCAGCTTAAGGTGATGCCGGAGGAGATCCGCATGCATTTGGCCGCAGGGCAGAATTATCGGGGAGAGTTAGATCTGCAGGAGGCAGGAGGCCGTATGATGAAGGGCCTGTTGTACTCCTCTCATCGTCGTGTCCGTCTGCATACCCAGCAGTTTGCCGGAGAGTATGCGGTGGCAGAGTACGAGGTGGATACGGTAGAGTTGGTGCCTGGAGATCAGATCCAGGGTGCCTTCCATTTGGTGACCAATGCGGGAGAGCGGACCATTCCTTTTGTGTTCGAGATGACGGTGCCTGTAGGCAAGACCGCCTATGACAAGATCAAGACCATCGAGGCTTTTGCAGACCTGGCTCGCCAGGATTTTGATGTGGCCTTAAATATATTTGAAAACAGCAGCTTTTTGTCACTGCCGTTTATGAAGCAGCCTGCTTTTGCTGCTCTGTACCATGGTCTGTATGGCCGAGGTGATCGCAGAGGTGCATTGGAGGAGTTTCTCACAGGTTGTGGTGCCAAGGAGCAGCTGCGACTGAACGTAGATGAGAAGCCTCGCTTTGCCATCGGTCCCAGAGAGGACGTATGTGACAGCATCATCATCCAGCGCAACACCTGGGGAGCCATCCATGCCAGAGTCAAGGCAGATGCTCCGTTTATTGAGCTGGAAAAGAAGACGGTGACAGAGGATGCCTTTGAGGGCAATGAAGCAGAGATACGCTATATCCTCCATCCCTCCATGCTTCATGCCGGTACCAACTATGGTCGTATTACCATCAGTACGGCCTATCAGAAGTTCCAGATCGAGATCACGGTGACTCAGACGGAGGGGGCTATCCAGCGTCGCAAAGACAGGGAGCGCAGAGAGGCTTACATCCACTTCTTTAAAAACTATGTGGAGGCCCATGCCCGTCGTTTTGAAAATCCGCTGTTGACGAACAGCATGCTCACCGAACTGGCTCGCATCCGGGAGACCTATGACGCACCGGATCTGTTTGAACTGTTCCATGCGGAGGTTTATCTGCGCGCCGGTCAGAAGGATAAAGCAGGGCTACTGTTGGCGGATGTGAAGAATCGCATTTTGGAGCGTCGTCGCGAGGAGATCGACACCTACAGCTACTACTATTATCTGCGTACTCTTCATTCTGAGTCAGAGGAGGACAGAGATCAGCTGCGCAAGATCCTGCGGTTTTACTATGAGGGAGAGCATCCCAGTCAGACCGTGTATTTCCTGTTGCTGCTGACCGATGATTATCGTCAGGAAAATCCTCTGATGACCCTGGGAGAGATGCGAGATTTGTATGCTAAGGGCTGCCGCAGTCCTTTCCTGTATTTGGCTGCCTGCCGTCTGATGGAGATGCAGCCTTTGCTGTTGACTCGTCTGGGAGATTTTGAACTGCGCGCGCTGCTGTTTGGTGCCAAGCGTCAGATGATTTCCGAAGATATGGCCGGCCGCATTGCCAAGTTGTCTGAGGAAGAGCGTTCCTTTAGAGGGACATATTATCGTCTGCTGAATCAGTTGTACGGCCAGTATCCCGATGTGGATGAACTGGTGGCTGCAGTCTGCCGGATCCTGATCCTGGGTGAGAAAAAGGGCGCTGAGTATTTCAAATGGTATCAACAGGGTGTGGCCATGGATGTGCGCCTGACCCGTTTATATGAATATTTTCTGTATTCCCTTCCCGAAAATTGGGAGGGTGAGCTGCCTCAGGAGATCTATCTGTATTTCTCCTACACCAATACGCTGGATGAGCGCAGCAAAGCGGTATTATTTGATAATGTGTTGGCCTGTTTCGCTCCCGGCACTCCGATTTATGACGGTTTTGTCCGTCAGATGGAGGAGTTTGCCAGAGAACAGGTCTTCAGTGGCCGCATGAACCAGCGACTGGCCCGTATCTATGAAAAGATGATCCCGGCCGGTATGCTGGATGAGAAGCTGGCCTCCAAGATGGCTCGTCTGTTGTACTGCGTTCAGATCACCAGTGATGATCCTTCCTGGGATCAGGTGATCTTGTCCTACGAGGAGTGGGGCAAGGAAGAGTCTGCCATCCTAAAGGATGGCAAG
>JAFYLG010000238.1 GCA_017537225.1 Lachnospiraceae bacterium | reverse complement strand
TTTCACAATTTGTTTTGTAGAATTTGGTCATAAGAATGGTACGAAAGTAAAAAAGGATTAGGGAGTTTAAAAAGCAAATGATTCAAAAAATTTGGCGTAGATGGTGTTTGCTGTCTTGGCAGATTGGTTCGTATGTTTATCAGCTGATTGCCAGCATTTTAAAGTATGAACCGAAACAGAAGGAAGACGTAGAAAAAACAAAAGACAAAATCATATATTTGACTTTCGATGATGGTCCGGGACCCTATACCAGAAGATTATTGAAGATATTGGATAGGTATCATGTGCAAGCCACGTTTTTTGTAACAGAAAAAGGTGAGAGTGATATTATATCTGAAATAGCCGCGGCAGGGCATTCCGTTGGAAATCATACCAGCTCTCACAAATATAAAGAGATATATTCTGGTGAGGAACAATTTTACGAAGCTCTATACAAAATGGAGGAAATAATTGTCGAGAAAACGGGAATGCAGACAAAAATCATGCGTTTTCCGGGAGGAAGTTCCAATACATGTAGTCGATTTAATGATAAAATCATGACTCGTTTGACAGTGTCTGTACAAGAAAGAGGATATGTTTATTTTGATTGGAATGTGGACAGTCGGGATGCGGGGGATGCCAGAACACCGGGAGAAGTGTACAGGAACATTATCAAGGGCGTACAGGAAAATGAAGTATCGATAGTGTTACAGCATGATGTAAGACCGTATAGTGTCGTGGTGGTACAACGTGTGATCCTATGGGGGCTTAAAAATGGATACGTATTTTTACCATTAGACGAAAATAGCCCGACTGCCCATCATGAACTTAATAATTAGTATATTTCATCAAAATATCCGTCATGATATCCAATATAGATGGTATTGACAAAGCCGATGCCATCGTTGTTGATTCGATAGCGGAAGATGGTGAAATCATAGGTGGGGTGGTAGTAGTAGGTGTGTTCACCAACCTGGAATTCTTCCAGTGTGGCCAGGTAGCGGTCGATAAAGACATCTACCTCGTCGTTTTGACGCAGTGTCTTGAAGGTGGCATAGTAGGTCTCTAAGCCACCTGTCTTACGGTGAAAAGACCAGGTGGGGACTTGGATATATACATTATCATGAAAGTCCGAGTGGTAGGTATTGCCGAAAAAGGTTTTGTTGGCAACCAGGATCACAAAGATAGGAACCATAGCCATAAAGAAGGCGACAACAAGGGAGAGAAAGACTACTTTGCGGCGGGAGCGGCGCTTCAAGTAGCGGGCATAGTCCTGCAATTGAGTTTCTGAAATAGCATGGGCTGGTAAAGGGTCTTTGGGAAGAGATATGTTTTTTCGCTCGCCATCCAGTAGTTCTTCCAGAGTAATATCCAGAGTATCGCACAGCGGCTGAAACAGAGAAACATCTGGCAGGTTGTTGCCGTTTTCCCAGCGAGAGACAGAACGGTTGCTGATGCCTAGAGCTTGTGCTAATTGCTCCTGAGTGAGAGATTTTTCTTTGCGGCACTGAGAGATAAAACGTCCGATTTTTTGTTGATCCATAGTGGACTCCTTGCTTTACGTCATAATTTGTATCATAAATATACCGAATACAGCAATTTTTGTACAGGACACGGTGCGGGAATTGCTGTTTTTCTTGCGAAAAAAGCAAGGAGAGAGTAAAATAAAAGCAAGAATAACGATGGATTTTCAAAAATGGATATGAGGTAATCACAGGATGGATCATTCTATAAATCATGCTAAAAATCATTCTGCAAATCGAAGGAAGACACGCCCGCTGGCCCTGATCACCGGTGGCAGCAGTGGGATCGGTTATGCACTGGCTGAGGAATTTTATGCCAGAGGATATGACTTGGTACTGGTAGGTCGAGATGAGAAAAAGCTGCGCCGGGCAGCAGCTCATTTGGTTCAGAAAAGCAGTAAGTGTCAAAGACAGGAAGACAAAGTAAATAATATATATGGCGGTAGAGTGGAGACGGTATCCTGTGATCTGACAAGACAGGAGGAATGCTTCCGCCTGCATGAGTTATATCGGGATCGTTTTGTGGAGATCCTGGTAAACTGCGCAGGTTTTGGTGTCTATGGGCAGTTTGTTGAGACGGATCCTCAGCAGGAGATGGCGATGATGGAAGTCAACTGTGGCGCGGTCCATCTGCTGATGAAACTGTATCTGCAGGATATGGAGAAGCGTGGTAATGGTACGATCTTGAATGTGGCTTCCAGTGCCGGATTAGTACCAGGTGGTCCTTGTATGGCAGCCTACTATGCAACTAAGGCGTATGTGACCAGCCTGACCCAGGGGGTAGCAGAGGAACTTCGGGCAAGACATAGTTCGATCCGGGTGGCGGCGTTGTGTCCTGGGCCGGTGGACACTCCTTTTTTTGGAAAAGCCGGTATCGGTGCGTCTGCTGCGGCATCTACCCCGGAGGCAGTGGCCAAAACGGCTATGAAAGGATTGGATCGCGGAGAAATGGTGATCGTTCCGGGATTTGGCAATCGCCTGGCCTGTGTGTCGGCCAGATTGTTGCCAGCCAGAGTGATTTTATCGATAAATCGCAGGATCCAGGAGAAAAAGAAGCGATAGTACTTTGTGCTTTGTGGAAAAGCAGAAAAGAAAGGAAGGCAAGATATGCGCCTCGTCACTCGTGAGAAAACGTATAATACCATGGATAAAAACAATGTGCCTGCAGTTGTCATTCAGTCCGGTGAGACTGTGCAGATCCAGACCAAACAAAATAATGGTGACTGGCTGCAGTCGGTTGACGATTGCTGGGATCCATCCAAAAGTAAAGATGGCCCTAATCTGTGTACGGTGGTAGCGGTAGAGGGAGCTTGTCCCGGGGACACTTTGGCAGTGGAGATCCTGGATGTGGTACCAGAGGATCTGGGCTATACCGGTTTTGCTGGATGGCGCAGTAAATTGAGCAGAGATATCTGGCCCAATGACTGGGATGTGGTGACCAAAACGGTGACGATCGATGAGGATGGTGTTAACTGGAGCAAAGCTCTGAAGTTGCCCCTGCAGCCTATGATCGGCACCATTGGAACAGCCCCGGAAGGAGAAGGTTTGACCAATCGGTACGCCTATCCCACCGGTGGCAACATGGACGTACAGGAGATCTGTCCCGGGACCACGATCTATTTGCCGGTGTGTGTGCCAGGAGCGTTATTGCATGTGGGAGATGTCCATGCCATCATGGGGGATGGTGAGATCCCTCACGGAGGAGGTATTGAATGTCGTGCCACCGTGACACTGCGAGTGACCGTACAAAAGGGGTATGCCGCCAGACAGTGGCTGCGGGCAGAAAATGCAGAGTATATCATGACCATTGCCAATAAGGATCGTATTAAGGATTCCTTCTGCGAGGCCACCAGAGAATTGATCCACTGGATGTGCGATGACTATGATTTCACACCCCAGGAAGCCTATCTGCTGCTGGGACAGGTCATGGAGGCCAGATGTACCATGCTCCATGGAGACGATGGTCCCTTTAGCCCTTATATCTGTAAGATCAAAAAGAAGTATCTGAAGGCAGATCCACAGGCAGAGTGGAGATAAAAAACAACGCCTGATTGTGTAGTAATACCAAAAAGACCACCGGTTCGTAGGAACAGGTGGTCTTTGTTATTATGATGGTCAGGACAAGAGTATCAGGTATATCCATGAGAATAATCCTGAGAATAAGGATCGTGATCCTGATAAGAACCTCCATGGCCGGTGGTCTGGTCAAAAAAGATACGTCTGCGCAGGTATGCGTACATTTCACCATTAGTCAATTCTATATAAGGGGTGACAAACAGGACACCGATGCCAAAGAGAAGAGCGCCTAAGAATTCCCAACCGATAAAGGAGAGACGCAGTACGAAAATGTCAAACTTATGTCCGTTGGTCATGGATTTACTGTAAGACAGCACTTCACGATAGTTCATATCCGGGTGCTGTGCCAGGATGTAGGGGACGCAGGTGTATTCGTAAGCTTTGACAATACCGGGAATAATAAACAACAACGACCACAGGAAACAGTACAGATCCATGAAAAACATGGTTTTGACCAAATTTAAATAGTGACCGCAGCCAAAGCCCCAAAAGATCTCACCGATATCTGCAGGGCGTTTGTACTGCTGTGTCAGAACCAGATAGCGGCAAAAACCTACACGTAAGGGATTGAAAACGAATGTGGTGAGAACAACGGCAAAGACAGAGAAGATAAGAATTATCACTGTCAAAACCAGCATAAGGGCAGCGGCACGTCCGTAAACTCCCGGTGCAAAGGGATTGAGGGGGATACCGTGTCCCAGGTTGGAGAGAGACTTTATGTTGGAAGAGTTCAGATTCAAATTAAGGTCAATGGAACCACTACTAGTAACGTTTAACAAAGATCCAATCAAACAGGCGATAAACACCTTCCAATAATGTTCTCTCATGATCGCTTTGGCGCGATCTTTAAATAAGACACGATCCCACATAGACAGGCCCTCCTTGGTAAGTGATAACAGGTAAATCGGTTACCATTATTATACAGGAATAAGACAGAAAGGTGCAAGAGAGAAGATGGAAAGTTCAGAAAATTGTAATATATTTACGAGAGAATCGATGCAGGACGAAAAATACGTTCTTGTACAAACATGAGAAGAACTGAGAAAAAGAAATGACAACCAATGAATTTCGGTGTATAATAGCAAAAGATTATTGACGGAGAGGCATTTACATGAATCTGATCACCATAGAAAATTTAACAAAATCATATACGGAGTCCCCGCTGTTCAACGACACCTCCTTTTATCTGCAGGAAGATGAAAAGGTAGGTATCATCGGTATCAACGGCACCGGTAAGACCACTTTGCTGAAGATCATCGCCGGCGAGGAGGAAGCTGACAGCGGTACCATCACCATGGCCAACCATGTGGTGTTGCGATATCTGCCCCAGAATCCTATCTTTGATCCAGATAAATCCAGTCTGGACTGTGTGCTGGAGGGTAATGTTACGGAGGAAAATCAGTGGACCATCGAAAGTGATGCCAAGTCCATGATGACACGTCTTGGCATTACTGATTTTGACCAGCCGGTAGGTCAGCTGTCCGGTGGTCAGCGCAAGCGATTGGCACTGATTTCTGTGCTTCTGTCCCCTGCGGATATTTTGATCCTGGACGAGCCTACCAACCATCTGGACAATGCTATGGCTGATTGGCTGGAGGACTATCTGAAAAAATGGCGTGGAGCACTGATTATGGTAACTCATGATCGCTATTTCCTGGACAGCGTCAGCAATCGTATCGTGGAGATCGACAAAGGCAAGATCTACAGCTATCAGACCAACTATTCCGGTTTTCTGGAGTTGAAGGCACAGCGTCAGGACATGGAAATGGCCAGTGAACGCAAGCGTCAGTCCATCCTGCGAGTGGAATTGGCCTGGATCCAGCGCGGTGCCAGAGCCCGTTCTACCAAACAAAAGGCCCACATTCAGCGCTACGAGGAATTGCGTGACAGGGAGGCACCAGTACAGGACAGTCAGGTGGAGTTAAGTTCTATATCCACCCGATTGGGTCGCACTACCGTGGAGTTAGAAAATATTTCGAAAGCTTACGG
>JAFYLG010000237.1 GCA_017537225.1 Lachnospiraceae bacterium | reverse complement strand
TTACTCGCGCCAGGACGGCGCTATCTAGCCTAATTATACTATCCCTTTCCAATTTATTCAAGTGAATAGTACACGAATCCCCTGTCTGTTTTCTACATTTTTCCATAAAAAGAGAACCTTGGGACTCGCCTCAGGTTCTCCGTTTTTCTTACATCCAGCTGATCTTATTTTCTTCGTGATTTTTGATACGGATCAGATTTTTCTTGTGGCGCACAATGATGACCACCGTAAAGATACCGGCAGCGGTAAACATCAGTGAAGCTCCACTGATGAAATACAGATAACCGGTGACTGCCACGGCAGACGCAATGCTGGCCAGGGCGATGATCTTGCCCAGATACAACACGATCAAAAAAGTGATCAGGGGCACAAAAAAGAGGATGAGCCCATAACCGCCAAACAATCCCATGCCAAAGAGAAATCCGTACATGGTGGCCACCGCCTTGCCGCCCTTAAAATGGGCAAACAGGGGAAAACAATGTCCTGTGGCTGCAGCCAGGCCGGCCAGTACCATGGACGCCTCTTCTCCCTGCAGACAGTAGGCGATAAAGACAGCCAACGTTACCTTTAAAATATCCAGCGTCATTACCGCCAGACCGGCCTTTTTACCCAGGACACGACCGGCGTTGCCGCCGCCTAAGTTTTTGCTGCCATAGTTGCGAATATCTGTCTGATAAAACACCTTGCCAATGACCAGGGCAAAAGGAATGGAACCCAGCAGATAACCCATGACTGCGATCAGAAAGTATACTGCATATGTGTTCATGGTGATCTGCCTCCTACTTATGCACAGCCTGAATAGTGATGCTGCCAGGGCCACCATGAGTGATCAGGGCAGGGGACAGGGCGTACAGTTCCATCTTGGTATCGCCAAAGTTGGCCTTCAGCTGCTCTACCACGGCCTTAGCCTGATCCAACACACCGGCATGGGCTACGCTGATCACATAATCCTTATCTACGCCCATCTCCTTCAAATGGCCTACGATAGCTTCTACCGCTTTTTTCTTGGAGCGGGTGATGACAAAAGGACGGATGCGACGCATATCCTCCGTCTGGGTCATCACCGGCACGATCTTGATCATGCTGCCGATCTTAGCTGCCAGAGGGATCAGGCGTCCGCTCCGCTTTAAGAATTCAAAATCCGAGGGGATCACAAAGGACACGGAGCGCTCGATACTTTGGCCCAGTTCTTTGACAATGGTCTTGATATCCTTGCCCTCCTGGCGCAGACGCAGGGCTTTTTCTACCAGATAGTGCTGAGGGCCTGCCAATGTCTTGGTATCCACCACATGAATATTGCTGCCATCCTCCATGGTACTCTTCACTCCCATGGCATTCTGATACCCGCCGGACAGTCCGTCACCGATGGAGAGGAACAACACCTCGTCTTCTCCTTCAAATGCGTCCATATAGTCACCTACCGAGGGCTGAGAGGTGGTAGGTACCGCTCCCTCCTCGATTTTCTGCAAAAATTCTTCACTGCTGATATCCTCAAAATCCCGATATACCTGACCGTCGATGACTGCGCAGGCCGGTACGACTTCCACGCCCAGAGCACGGCCCTCTTCGGGAGAAAACAAGGAGGCAGTATCTGTTACGATTCTCATAAATTACTCCTTACTTCAAATGGTTTATGATAATAATGTCTCTTGTATACGATATGGTTATTTGGTATCCTTATATCTAGTTTCTTATACTACATTATCACATCTCTCGAAACTTGTAAAGAATTATTTTTAAGTGTAAACTATTTTTCTATATTGTTTCTCCTTTGAAACACAAAAAATCCCGGAACCACAAAGATCCCAGGATTTTTCTACCACTATTTTCAATTACTTAACTTCTGAATTATTATTTCAAAATCAGGATTCCCTTGTGGCATGACCGCCGCAGGAACCGGAACAGCCACCCTTTTTCGCATGAGGACAGGTAGCCGCCGAAGAACATCCAATACAGACGTTCCCTTTTTTCTTCTCTTTTACGATGTATGTCACGGCTGCTGCCACAATGAGCAGGACCACAGCCAGAGTAATCAAATCCGCCATAGGTTCTCTCCTTCTTTCTGTCATCACAAATATGTCACGAGTATTATGCTACTTTTCAGTGTAGCATGCTTTATCGACATCGTCCACTACTTCTCTTAGAAGGTTTCAAAGCAATTACAACATCTGATACCGCATTTTTAAGCCTTCTTCTTTCTAATCTATCTTACGCAGCCTTCTTACCGTACTGAGCCTGCAGATTTTTGTCGGCCTTGCGGATCAGATACATGACCACGCCCAGGATAACAGCCACTGTGATCAGGCCGGGAACAAAGCCGGCACCCAGGCTACCTTCTACAATCAGAGTACCGATCTGGTATACCAGGAAAGCGATCACATAACCGGTGGCAAACTGCAGAGCCACACCACCCCAGAACCACTTGCGATCATTGATCTCAGAATTCATGGCGCCCAGTGCTGCAAAGCAGGGGGGGGTGAACAGATTGAACATCAGGTAAGCCAGGGCAGCTGCCTTGGTCAGGCCCATGGCCAGAGCTACCTCATTGGCACCGCCTACCAGAGCCAGTTCATCCACATCGATAAAGCTGGTCAGACCGTAGCAGACAGCCAGAGTACCTACCACATTCTCCTTGGCAATAAAGCCGGTGACAGCGGCGGCAGCCAGCTGCCATGCAGAGAAACCTACGATGGGCACCAGCAGCACAGCGATGGGGCTGGCGATGCTGGCCAGGATAGAAGTAGCCTCTGCTCCTTCTTCTACCAGCTGCAGATTCCAGGTAAAGCTCTGCATGATCTGTACCACAGTGTTGCACACCAGAATGATGGTACCGGCCTTGATGATATAGGCCTTACCGCGGGACAGCATGGAGATAAAGGCTCTCTTGATGCTGGGCAGTTTATACTCAGGCAGCTCCATGATAAAGAAGGACTTGCGGGACTTATGTCCTGCCACCTTATTGACTAACAGAGCGCCCAAGAAGATCAGCATGATACCTACAAAGTACATCAGAGTACCTACCCAGGTGGCATCGGCAAAGAAAGCACCGGCAAAAAGAGCGATGACAGGCAGCTTAGCACCACAGGGCATAAAGGGTGCCAGCATGGCAGTGGCACGACGTTCTCTCTCGTTACGAATGGTACGGCAAGCCATAACACCGGGAATCGCACAACCGGTACCGATGACCATAGGAATCACGGACTTACCGGACAGGCCTACCTTTTTGAAGATGGGATCCAGTACCACAGACACGCGGGCCATGTAGCCACAGTCTTCCAACAGGGCGATGAGGAAGTACATTACCATTACCAGAGGCAGGAAACCTACTACGGCGCCCACACCACCGATGATACCATCTATCAGCAGGGCCTGTACAAAGGGAGACGCTCCCTCCACCAGACCGGCCACCCACGCCTGGAACATCTCGATCCATGCCACCAGGGTATCTGCCAGCCAAGGGCCTAAGGTAGACTGGGAAATATCAAATACTAAAAACATCACAGCCGCAAAGATGGGAATACCCAGCCACTTGTTGGTCAGGATGTCATCGATTTTATCCTGAGTGTTGGTGTCCTTGGTCAGGACCTTACGGCTCTCAACTTCTGCTACGATCTGGTTTACAAAAGCAAATCTCTTCTTATCGGCCTCTACCACGGTAGCTTTATCCTGAAGATCGATCTCTTCTTGGATGTAAGGGGCTTTCTGACCCTTGCCCTTCAGAGCTACTGCCTGCTT